>JAYVQV010000542.1:0-3891 GCA_043776855.1 Limisphaerales bacterium
TTTCCTCCGGCGTCGCGGGACGCGCCGCAACCGCGCCGGTTTTGGCAAGCAGTTTTGTTTCATTCAACTGGTCATCACCACGAATCAAAATCAAAATCGGCTTCGAGTCGGCGATAAAAACCAGCGTCTTGATCTGGCGGTTGGCAGCAACTTTGTAAGGCTCCTCACTCAACGCCTCAATCGTCACCACGCCGGGTGTGGCAAATTTTTCAATCGCCGCCCCAACTTCGCGCGCGGCGGTTTTCGGAATTCCGCTCGTCGCCTTCTCGATGTTCGCCGCGTAGCCGCAAGCCTCGCAAAACACCACGTCGTTCTCGCCGGTATCGGCGGGAACCATGAATTCGTGTGAATAATTTCCGCCGATGACACCGGTGTCGGCCTCGACCGGAAACGCCTTCAAGCCGCAGCGCGCGAAGATGCGCGTGTAGGCGTCATACATTTTTTTGTAAGCCGCCATCGCGTTTTCGTCCGTGGTGTCGAAGGAATACGCGTCCTTCATGATGAATTCTTTCGCGCGCATGAGGCCGAAGCGCGGGCGGATTTCATCGCGGAATTTCGTGCTGACCTGATAAAAATTCTTCGGCAACTGGCGGTAAGAATTAATTTCGCCCGCCGCGAGCGACGTGATGACTTCCTCGGCGGTGGGACTCAAAAACCATTGGCGACCGGAGCTGTCCTTGAGTTTGAACAACACATCACCCGCCGTCTGGGCGCGACCGCTTGCTTCCCAAATTTCCGGCGGCTGGAGCGCGGGCATCAGCACTTCGACGGCCCCGGCGCGATCCATTTCTTCGCGAATGATGTTTTCAATCTTGCGCAACACGCGGAGTCCGAGCGGCAGAAAAGTATAAACGCCGCTCGCAAGTTTGCGGATGAGGCCGGCGCGCAGGAGCAGTTTGTGCGAAACGATTTCCGCGTCAGCAGGGGCTTCGCGGAGGGTCGGGATCAAAGTTTGTGTCCACTTCATAGAACGAAAATTTTAACAACAAAGGAACCAAGGAACGAAGGATTTTATTTATCGGCTTCGCGGGCGATAATCTCGCGCATAGCTTGCACATCAAATTTGTCTTTCTCGCGCCAGGAATCTTTTTTGAGAAAAATCAAATCCTCCGGTGCGAGATAAGGGATGCGGACGCCGCCGGTTTCAAGATACCGCAAGCGCGGATGGAAATGGGCGAGCGCCTTCTCGTTCAAGCGCGTGAAAATATCGAGGTCAAATTCTTCCATGACTCGAACCGCGCCTTCCAAGGCAGCGAAATCTTCCGGCTTGAGTTCACGCGCCCAGCCTTCGCCCCATTTCGTAAGGCTCGCAATCAAGTTGCGGAGATTGTCCGGGTTGTCGGCGACAAGGATGTCGGCGTCCAAGGTCAGCCGCGGATAACCGTTGAAAATAACGGCCAGCCCGCCGACCACCGCAAAATCAACCGAGTCAGCGGCGAGCGCGGCCAACAACTTTTCGAATTGGGTAGTAATCCCTCTCGGTTCGGGCGAGTGATCCATGCGCGTATTGTTTGAGAAAGCGCGTCAGGTCTTCCAAGTGGGCAAGCCGCTGCGAAATGGTGGGCGGACGCCCGACCATCTTCCGCACTGGCTGCTGCATCGGTTCAATCTGCGCTTTCATTGGCGCAAACTTAAGTCGCGCATAAATGGTCGTCAATGTTTGCTTTTCACTTCACCATGTTGCAAAGCGGCGCCAGCCCCTGAATCCGCACTTCCAATTTATCACCGCTCTTGATCGGCCCGATGCCGCCGGGCGTGCCGGTGAGAATCACATCGCCGGGCAGCAACGTCATGTTCGTGGAAGCGAAGCTGACGATTTGCGCGGGCTTGAAAATGAGCTGCTTCGTGTTCGAGTTCTGGCGCAACTGGCCGTTTTGAAATTGCTGGATGCTCAACTCACTCGCGTCGAGCATCGTCTCCACATACGGGCCGAGCGGCGTGAAGGTGTCGAAGGATTTCGCCCGCGCCCATTGGCCGTCAGCTTTCTGGATGTGCCGGTCGCTGATATCCTGCGCGGCGGTGTAGCCGAAAATATAGCGCGTGGCCTGCGTGGGCGAGACGTTGCGAATTTTCCGGCCGATGACGAGGCACAACTCCGCCTCGAAATCCGTGCGGTGTTCGGGAAAAGGAATTTCAATCTTCCCGCCATCCGGCAGCAGCGACGTCGTGGCCTTGAACCAGATGAGCGGTTCCTTCGGCAACTCTCGCCCCATCTCGCGCGCGTGGTCGAGGTAGTTGATGCCGACGCAGATGATTTTGCTCGGCACGACCGGCACGAGCGTCTTGACGCCCTTGCGCGGCACCGGCTTCTTATCGAATGACGGCGAGCCGAACAAATCGCCGCGCAGACGAAAGAGTTCGCCGTCCACGACTTTCGCGTGAAAAATTTCGCCGTCCTTTTGAAAACGTCCGATGGCAGCCATGATGATTTACGATTTTGGATTTACGATTTACGAACCGCCGGGCAAAAGGAGTCTGCCGCGTAAATCTTAAATCGCAAACCGGAAATCAACGCGCAAGAAGTGCAGCTTGACCCGGTTGCGGTCTGGCTCCCTCGCCCCGCGAGGCACGAGCGGGGAGAGGGCTGGGGAGAGGGGATTTTTTATTTAGCAAACCATTGGCCTCCTCTCCCCGGCCCTCTCCTCCTCCGAGGAGGAGAGGGAGTGGAATCCAGCGCGAAGCACAACCGGGTCAAGCTGCACCCACGAGCAAGGTTGCGATGCGTCCGCCGTCCGGCTACATTGCCCGCGTGAACCACCTGACGAAACAGGAACAGTTAGTCATCTGCGTCATTTTAGGTTTGTTGCTCACGGGCTGGGCGGTGAAAACTTATCGTGTTTCCCATCCCGTCACGACCACGGTTCCAGCGGTCAAACCCTGATATGCAAGAAGTCAATTTCGATGAAGCGCTGGATAAAATCCTCGCCGCCAATCCGCGTTACGCACGGGACGCCTATCATTTCCTGCGCGAGTCGCTGGACTTCACCCAGAAGCTCATCAGCAAGGAAAACAAGGGCAAGGTTCGCCACGTCACCGGCCAGGAATTGCTCGACGGCATTCGCCAACACGCGCTGCAACAGTTCGGCCCGATGACCGTGACCGTCTTCGCCGAATGGGGTGTGACTAACTGCAAAGATTTCGGCGAAATGGTTTTCAACATGGTCGAGAGCAGCCTGCTCGCGAAAACAGAAAAAGATTCGCGCGCTGATTTTCAAGCCGGCTACGGCTTCAGCGACGCCTTTGAAAAACCCTTCTGGCCGGAGCGCAAATTAAAGGCCGCGAAAAACGCTCTGGCCAAATAAGTTTGCGGGCCGGGTAATTTTCCCTCAAACCAGCCGCCGGATTTTTTACCATGGAAATTTTTATGAACCCCGAATCATTTCTCAAACAACGGCTCGTCTGCGTCGCGGTCATTGATAAAACCGACGACGCCGTGCCGCTCGCCGAGGCGCTGCTCGCCGGCGGATTGAACTGCATCGAAGTCACCTTCCGCACGGCGGGCGCAGCGGAATCCATCGCGCGCATCCGCCAGGCGCTGCCGGATGCCGTGGTCGGCGCCGGGACTTTGCTGACGGCGGACAACGTGAAGCAAGCCGTGGATGCTGGCGCGCAATTCGGCGTCTCGCCCGGATTGAGCGAGGCCGTATCGCGTGCCGCGCAGCAAAATAATTTCCCACTCTTCCCCGGCGTCATCACGCCCACGGAAATCATGGCCGCGTTGGAACTCGGCTGGAAGCACTTGAAATTTTTCCCCTCGGAAACTTTCGGCGGCGTGAATGCGCTCAAGGCGCTCATCGGGCCGTTCGGCCACACGGGCGTGAAATTCATCCCCACCGGCGGCATCACCGCTACGACGCTGCCGAACTACCTTGCGTTGCCGCAAGTCGCCGC
>JAYVQV010000543.1:0-3879 GCA_043776855.1 Limisphaerales bacterium
GGCGACGATTTTGGAAAAGGCCGGGTTAAAAGTTCAGCGCATCAACAAGCTGCTCGAAGGCCGTCCGAACGTGATTGACCTGCTGAAGAACAAAGAAATCCAGCTCGTCATCAACACGCCGTCTGGTGCATCACCGCGCGAAGACGAAATCAAAATCCGCACCACCGCCGTCTATACCGGCACGCCCATCATGACGACCATGAGCGGTGCAAAAGCCGCCGCGCTCGGCATCGCCGCGCTGAAAAAATCCGGCTACGCGGTGAAGACGGTGCAGGAATTTCACTGACGGAACGCCGGAAATTGGCGCAGTCAAAAAAATTCAGGTGGTGGAATTCAGGTGGCGGTTTTCGCGCTGCGAGCCAGCCCGTCGCCGAGTCCCGCAGGCGCGGGATCAGGCGACGGAATCAGGCGACGGCTCCGGCTTCCTTCTCCCCTCGGAGGGGAGAAGGATTGAGGATGAGGGGTGGAACGAATTGCCGACGGTTCTAAAAAATATGGGTGCGTCATTTGTAATTCCACCCCTCACCCCAGCCCTCTCCCCTCCGAGGGGAGAGGGAGAAGACTGCCTGCTCCGCAGGCATAGTTTGTCGCAGCGCGACCAACTCCACCACGGTAGTGGCACAGGCATCTTGCCTGTGTGTTTCGGTTTTATTTGGTGGCTGCCGCTGGAACACACAGGCTGGAAGCCTGTGCCACTACTGCCGCCGGAGTTTTCGCAACGCGAAAACTGCCGCCATCTTGAAAATCAAAAACGCCGCGCTGGACAAGTTTGGCGGGGCGAAATACAGTCGGGCATGAAATTGAAAAATTCAAGAATCCCGCCGTCAAATCTCCGCTAGGCCACGAGAGCATTTTTTAGACTTATGAATTCGCTGATGTCTTGGCTGATAGTTCTGGCTTTTTCAGCCATTTTGACGGGTTCATGCCGTTTATCACGGTGGCTTTATTTGTTGGCGGTTCCGGCATCGCTTCTGTGGCTCATCCAAGTCGTCGGCGTAAGCCTGATAATTATTCAAAATTGGAAAGGTTATCCAGAGGTTGGCATTGGCGACATCTTTCAGCGTTTTTGCATTGGTGTCTTGCCTGTCATTTCGCTTGGGATTCATGGTTGTTTTGATTTTAGGCATAGGCGTGTGGCTTAACGACTGGATGACCTGAAATAAATTATTTCCAAAATGAAAATCTTTTTTCTTCTCCTCACCGCCCTTTTTCTCGCCGGCTGCGCGCATGAAAACATTCCCGCCAATTCTCCCGCCGTTGCGTCCGCGACGACGCCCGCAAAAATTTCCCCGACGCCGCGCGAGAAAGATCCTGGTCTACGTCGCTCGACTTACACGCCGCGCGTTTATCCGGTGGATGAACGCGGGTTCTCGCCCGTGGACAAGGCGCTCGCCAAAGCCTACGCGCGCGAGGACATCGTCACCAACGACGCCGAGGGCGCGCTGAATCCCTTCGTCCTGAAAGTCATCAGCGGCTATCCGCTCGATGGGACGTATCAATATCATTGCAGTTGGAAGCCGTGGGAATACGACATCTACAACGGCGTGACGCAGGATCAGTGGTTCAAGGGCATGGTCGTGGCCAAGGCGTATCCCGACGGCTCGCGCGTGAGTTATTGCTGCGGCTTCACGTTTGAAGTTTTCATCCGCGCGATGAAACTCCGCAACATCCAAAGCGGCGTGGAGCAGGATGATTTCAACGGCATGACGTTCAACGATCTCTTCAACGCGCTGCAATTTTGGTATATCGAAGGCAAAGGCGATTCGGAAGTGCGCGCGGTGACGAGCTACGGTCTTGGACGTTCGATCACGAATTTTGAGGAGGCGCGGGCGGGCGATTTCTTGAGTTACAGCACCACGCCGAGCGGCGGTCACGCGGTGATTTTTCTCGGCTGGCTGCATGATTATGAGAAGGACACGAACAAGATCAGCGGTTTCAAATTTTTCTCTTCAAACCTTTCCGGCAACGGGCTGGGCTACAAGGAAGTTCATTTCAGCGATTGCACGGCCAACGGCCACGGCGTGCTGCGCAACTATGTGAACATCGCGCACGTCGGCGCGATCAAGGATTACAAGCCATTCAATCGCGCGGAAATTATTCAACGGAATGCCTACGCGCCGACGCAGCCGACGCGGGTGATCTATTTGCCGGAGCCGAAGAAATAACCTGGCTGGCGACGTTCGCTGGTTTTAGTTGCGCCCGCACCGACGTGGGCGCCACTGGTCGCAGCGCGACCAGTTCCACCATCTTCATTGTTGCTCAACCGGACAATCCCAATTTTTGGTAGTGGTCTATTTTGAAAAGTGTCGCGCGAAGATTGCGAAGGTGGCGAAGGAAAAACGAAGATTTAATTACTTCTTCGCAACCTTCGTCTCCTTCGCGCGACCCAATAATTGAAACTATACCACCACCCAATTTTTTTGCTATTTGACCGGCTGCATTGTATTAAATGCAGGCAAGCCGGTTTTATTTTTGTGGCGGTTCAACGCTACAGCCATTCAACGGTTCGCGAATAAAAATTTATGCAATGCTGCGTGTGCAAAGAAAAACCGGCGACGGTGCATCTGACCCAGATCGTGGGCGACAAGATGCAGAAGCTGGATATGTGCGATGAGTGCGCGAAGGCCAAGGGCATCAATGACCCGGCGAGCTTCGCGATGGCTGACCTCATGCTTGGCCTCGGCGCATCGCAAGAACTGGATCAGTCGGCGGCGGGTGCGGAGTTGAAATGTTTGCGCTGCGGATTTTCGCAGGCGGATTTCAAGAAGTCCGGCCGGCTCGGCTGCCCGGATTGCTACAAGACTTTCGCCGAAGGTCTGGCCGGGCTGCTCAAGACGATGCACAAAGGCACGCGGCACATCGGCAAGTCGCCGGAGTCGTTGCGTGCGTCGCGCGAAAACACGGACCGCCTGAAATCGCTCCAGAAAAAACTGGCGAAGGCGATTGACAGCGAGGACTACGAGGCGGCGGCGACCTTGCGCGATGAAATTAAAAGTGTGAGCGGCGTGACGGCGAAGGCGCGGTAAAAATTTCTTGTAGCCGCCGAGGTAACGAGGCTCTAACTAAAATAATTTGAAATGAGCCTCCTCACGTCGGCTGCTACAAAAATATGATGAAAGACATCCATTCATTCCTCTGCTCGCCGGCTGATTCCACGCACCGGCATGGGCCGCATGACCGCATCGTTATTTCCAGCCGCGTGCGGCTCGCGCGCAATCTGCGCGGCTCGGCGTTTCCCGGCTGGGCGAAGAAGCCGGAGCGCGTGAAAGTTTTTGAGGCCGTCCAGCCCGCCGTCAGTTCGCTATGGGACATGAAGGATTCGTTCTTCGAGGCGATGGATAATTTCACCGCGCTGGACAAACAGATTCTCGTCGAGCGCCACCTCATCAGCCGCGAACACGCCGCGAAAAATGTGGGCAGCGGTTTGGTTTTGAATCGCGAGGAAACTTTCTCCGTGATGATCAACGAGGAAGATCATCTGCGGATGCAGGCGTTGCGACCAGGCTTACAATTGCGCGAGGCGTGGACTGCCATTGACGCCTTTGATTCAGCGCTGGAAAAGAAACTGGATTTCGCCTTCGACAACGAACTCGGTTATCTGACCGCCTGCCCGACGAATCTCGGCACGGGCATCCGCGTGAGCGCGATGTTGCATCTGCCCGGCTGCGTGCTGGACGAACAGATCAATCCCATCATCCAATCCGTGAACAAGCTGGGCCTCGCCGTGCGCGGGCTTTACGGGGAGGGCACGGAGGCGCTCGGAAATATTTTTCAAGTCTCCAACCAGATGACGCTCGGCGAAACCGAATCGGTCATCGTTGAGCGCTTGGAAAAAGTTCTCGCGCAGATCATCGAGCACGAACAGAACGCGCGCGAACG
>JAYVQV010000544.1:0-3869 GCA_043776855.1 Limisphaerales bacterium
TTCCACCTGCGCCATCTGCTCGGCCTCGAAGAGCGCCGCGCGCAAATCTTCCTCGGTGTGTTCCTGATTGATGATCTCGCCCTTGCGCACGCCGCGCGAGCGCGACTGGCCCAGACCGACGATGTTCAGCGCGCCGTCCTCGCCCAGCTCGCCGACGACCGCGCAGATTTTTGACGTGCCGATTTCCAGCCCGACGATGATGTTGGCATCTTCAAACATTGTTCCTCCGATTTTTTAATGGTTTCGGTTTCGGCTTCACTTCCCCGGCGCTCGCCGACGTGTAATGCACCGGCAAATTATTTTCCACCGCCAGGTCCACCGAGGCGATGTCACCCTTGTTCATCCGTTTCCCGTAATCGTAAATCCCACGCCAGCGTTGCAACTGCCGGTCAAAATTCTTCAGCCCAAAAGTGATCACCCCGCCCTGCCCCGTCGTCACGATGAGAACGCCCGGCGAAGAAATATCCACGCGCCGCAAGTCCACCAGCCCGGCCATCGGCGAATGTTCAAACGCCATGAGCAAATCCAGCGCCGCCTGCGCGCGGTCAGAATCCGGCGACGGAACCGCCAGGCCCAGCTTGAGTTTTACGACGTTCAATCCAGAAATTACCGGCAACTGCGGATTCAATTGCGCGAGCGGCACGACACATTCGCGCGGGTCGCGCGGCTTCATCGCCACGCCATTTTTGTCGAGCTGCGTGACGGCCACGGCGAAATTTCCCGCCGCATCCACGCACGGCGCGTTCACCTGCGCGATGGGTTCGCGCTCGGTCACGCGCAGGCGCAACGTGTGCGGCAACACGCGTTCAACGGACGCCGTTTCCACGGCGGACTCCAGTTCGAGACTCGCCTTCACCGCCGCGAGGTCGAGCTTGATGAGGTTCACGCCGAGACGAACATTCGACAAATGGCGAAGCTGATCCGGTGAAAGCACGCCGTCCGTCTGCACCTCGATTTTGCTGATGGCGAACTCGGCATTTTGATAAACAAACTTGTCCAGCAGCAGTTCGCCCGTGCGCCACACGAGGTAAAGCCCGAAGAACGTGCCGAACGCGATGCAAAATAAAACCGTCCCCAGCCGCATCCGGTTCGCCCGCACCTGGTCGGAGCGCAGCTTCACGTCGAGGACGTAATCGCGCCCAATGCGACGGTTTCTTTTTTTATGTTCACGTCTGAACCACATGGCAATTACAAATTTGAAATTAAAAATTTGAAATTAAAAAATGAAGCGCGTTGAACCCGCGCGCCGCAGTGTTTTGTTTTTGAATCTTTCATTTTTTAATTTTTTATTTGCGGAGTAGCGCCAGGTCAATCATGCGCTGGCAAAGTTCCGCGTAATTTATTCCCGCCGCCGCCGCCGCTTTCGGCAGCAGACTCGTCTCGGTCATGCCGGGCAGCGTGTTCACCTCCAGCACCACCGGCGAACCGTCCGCGCGCACCATCACGTCCACCCGCGAATAATCGCGACCGCCAATGGCCTTGAACGCCGCCCGCGCCGCGTCTTGAATCCGCTTGGTCGTCGCCGCGTCAAAATCCGCCGGGCAAAAATATTCCGTCGCGCCCGCCGTGTATTTCGTCTGGTAATCGTAGCTGCCCGTCTTGGGCCGCACCTCGACGACCGGCAAAACTTGGTCGCCCAAAATTCCCACCGTCGTCTCGCGCCCGACAATTTTTTCCTCGACCAAAACTTCCGTGTCAAACTTTAACGATTCGGCGATGGCGGCGGGCCATTGCTCAATTTTTTCCACGAACTGCAAGCCCACGCTCGAACCCTGCCGCGACGGTTTCACCACGAGCGGCAGTTGCAAGCCCGTCGGAAATTCCGCAAGCGCGGAGTTGACCACGGCAAATTTCGCGGTCGGCACGCAGGCTTCGAGGCAGCTCTGCTTCGTCAAAACTTTGTCGAATGCGATGCGGCTCGCCTCCGCGTCGCAGCCCGTGTAAGGCACGCCCAACGCATCCAACTGCTTCTGCACCGTGCCGTCCTCGCCGTAAGTTCCGTGCAGCGCGAGAAAAACCGCGTCTGTCTGCGGCGGCAAATTCCACTCCGGCGTGCGCGGGTCCAGTTCGTTCACGTCATGCCCCAGCGAACGCAGTGCCGCCGCCACCGCCGCGCCCGTGCGCAGCGAAACTTCGCGCTCGGCGCTCGGCCCGCCCAGCATCACGGTGATGTTTAATTTCCGGCTCATTTTCTTTTGGCAAAATCCGACAACGACACGGCGATTTTCGGGAACGCTTTCAAAATTTGCTTGTCGGTCGTAACCAGGGACACGTTCAGTTCCTGCGCCAGCGCCACATACTCGCAATCGTAGCTGGTGCATTTGGACTGCGACGCCAGTTCCAAAACTTTCCGCGCATCCACCGCATACTCGCGCCCGCCAACTGCTTCCTCCGCCACGTGCCACGAGACCATGATGGAACCGAACCCCATCAGGCCGTGGTGAAAATATTTCATCAGACCGCTGCGGACTTCCGAACGCCACAGCACCGGTGCCGTCCAGACCGGGTCAAAATTCAAAACCGCCTCCGCCAGCGGCGTCTGGTCGCCCTCGACTGCCAGATAGATCAGGATGTTGGCATCCGCGACAATCACATCCGGCCTTCGTTGATGGCGGCCTTGAGCTGCGCCGAACTCAAGCTGACTTTCGGGCGCGGGCGGATGGCGCGGATTCGCGCGAGCATCGCCTGCGTGTCCACCGGCACGCTCCGCACGCTGGACTCCAGCACGGCGATGGCCTCCGTGTTCAGGCTGCGGCCGTGCGTGACCGCCCGTTTTTTCAACGCCAGATGCGCTTCCTTGGACAATCCCTTGATGGTGATCGTGATCATGGCGCAACCATAACGCAACCACTTTGGTTGTCAACCCGCAACCACTTTGGTTGCGTTTCAAATGTTCTCACCAATCACTTCCACTTCCGGGTGCAACTCAATCCCCCGCTTCGCCTGCGCCGTCGTTTTCAAAAGCGCGATCAGTTCCAAGACATCCTTCGCCGTCGCGCCGCCGTCGTTCACCAGAAAATTTCCGTGCTCCAGCGAAATCCGCGCGCCACCAATCTTCGTGTTCTTCAGGCGAAGTTCTTCAATCAGCTTGCCCGCCGGAATGCCGGGCGGATTCTTAAACATGCAACCCGCACTCGGCGCAGCCGGCTGCGATGCCCAGCGTTTCTCGCTGTAAGCTTTCATCCGCGTTTCAATTTGTCCGCGCGGCTGCGGCGCGCATTGGAACACCGCCGCCAGCGCGATGTGGCTTTTCAGCGTGGCGCAGCAACGGTATTCCACCAGCATCTGCGCGGCTTTCATCTCATGCACCTCACCGGTGAAATCCATCACGCGCACCGATTCCACGGCCTGAAACGTCGCGCCCCCCATCGCGCCGGCGTTCATGCGAAGCGCGCCGCCAATGCTGCCGGGAATGCCTTCCAAAAATTCCACGCCCGTCAGCCCGTTGCGCTTGGCCTCGACGGCAACGGTCTTCTGCTTCGCACCCGCGCCGCAGCGGATGCGTGTGCCGTCAATCTCCACCTTGGAAAATTCCGGCGACGCCAGGCAAATTACCACGCCGCGAAATCCGCCATCGCGGACGACGAGGTTGGAGCCGCGGCCGAGGATGAAAAATTTCAGTCCATGCGCGCCGCAAAATTTCAGCACCGACGCCAAATCTTTTTCCGTCGCCGGCTCGACGTATAAATCCGCCGGGCCACCGACGCGCAGCGTCGTGTGCTTCGTCATCGGCTCGTCGCAGCGGATGACGGTGGCGGGTGAAACCAGTCCGGCCAATTCGTCGGCCAGACTAGCGGCGTTTTTTAGTGCGGCATTCATACGGAGCGCGGACAGCCTGTCCGCGCATTGAGATTTTCGAGCGAACTCGC
>JAYVQV010000545.1:0-3853 GCA_043776855.1 Limisphaerales bacterium
GGCGGCAGGATGCCGCCCTCTACGTCAGGCAAGGATGCCCGACGCTACATCTATTTCGCCATGGACGGCGAGGGCGCGACCAGTTTTCTCTGGCGCAGCGAGGATGACGGCGTTCACTGGCACGACATGGGCGGGCGCACCGGCGGACGACATTCCGTAATCGTCCCGCTGGATGACCAAGGCGCGCTGCTTTCCATCGGCGGGAAAAATGCCGCGACCAACGGCTGGTCGCCGCAAAACATTTCCACCAACTTTGGTGCGAGTTGGAGCCAAAGTTTTCCGTCCGCGTTCCCGCCGCTCGGCACGGCGCAACGGCCATCGCTCATCCGGCTTGCATCGGGAAATCTGCTCTACGTTGGCGAATCTTATTTGCACAAGGCCGACAAACCCGCGCCAAAAGGCTGGCAGTTCGGCGACAGTTGTTTCGTCGCGCTCTCGACCAACAACGGCGCGTCGTGGCACATCAGGCCGCTGCCGGTGCAGTTGCCCGGACATCAGCGCACGAATCATCCCACGCTCGGCTACGTCACCGCGCGGCAGGCGGCGAACAGCGTGATCCACATCCTCACGACCGTCACGCAGCCGTGCTTGCACTACGAACTGAACGAAGCGTGGATCCGGTCAGACGCGGGCGACATCAAACCGGAAAATTCCGGCGGCGTGGTGAGGAAATTTTCCGAGAACTATCCGAATGAAAAATTGCGCGCGCAATGGAGCGCGCGGATTTGCCCGAACGGCCGTTACCTGCTCGATGGCAAACAAACCGATTACTACGACACCGGCGCAAAGCAACGCGAAGTCACCTACCAGAACGGCCGCAAGACCGGCAAGGAAACGTTCTTCGCTGCGGACGGAAAAGTTTTGTGGACATGGAAACATGATTTGAAAAATCATCGCGCAACGTGGACGCAGTTCTGGCCGAACGGAAAAAAGAAATCCGAATCCAACTGGAACACGCGGCCCGAAGCGCGTGATTTGAAGCGCAATTTCTTCGGCCTCGTCGCCGACGGCGCGGCGAAGCAGTGGAACGCCGACGGCAAATTGATTGGCGAATGGATTTTTAAGAACGGAATTTTGCAAGCCGACGCGACGGGAAAAAAAGTAGGGCAGGCGTCCCGCCTGCCCCGCGAGCGCGTCAGCGCGAGCAGTCGTAGTGGCACAGGCCTCTGGCCTGTGAGTTCCAAAATATTTTCCGCAAGCTCACAAATAGAAACACACAGGCTAGAAGCCTGTGCCACTACGGCGACGGCTTCGCCGTCGCGGGCAGGCGGGACGCCTGCCCTACTTTGAAATGAACTCCCTCCGCACCCCCGACCTCATCGTCATCGCGATTTATTTCATCGCGGTGGCGGCGATTGGCCTGCGCTTCGCCCGTCGGCAGACGACCACGGAAAAATATTTCGTCGCCGACCGCGCGATTCCGTTCTGGGCGATGGGCCTCTCGATTTTCGCGACCATCATCAGCAGCATCACGTTCGTCGCGTATCCCGGCGCGGCTTACAAAGGCGATTGGAACCAGCTCGTGCCCGGCTTCATGGCGCTCGGAGTTTTGCTCGTCGTCGGCACCACGCTCGTCGCGTTTTTCCGCCACGCCGTCGGCATGAGCGCGTATGAATTTTTTGAAAAACGTTTCGGCTACGGCGCGCGCGCGTATTCGGCGCTGGCGTTCACGGCGGGACATTTTTCCAAGATGGGTTTCGTGCTGTTCACCATCACCACGGCCATCTGCGGCATGACGGGCTGGGACAAATACCACGTCATCATCGGCGTCGGCATCATCACCATCATCTACACGCTGCTCGGCGGACTCGAAGCGGTCATCTGGACGGAAGTGCTGCAAGGCATCGTGAAAATTCTCGGCGTGATTGTCGTGCTGGGCGTCTTGTTTTCCATCATGCCCGGCGGCGCGGATGCAGCGTTCAAACTCGCGGCGGAAAAAAATAAAATGAGCCTCGGCAGTTTTAATTTCGACCTCACCGCGAACGGAAATTTCTGGGTGATGCTGTTCTACGGCGCGTTTTTCTATCTGCAAAAATACGCCGCCGACCAGACGCTCGTGCAGCGCTACCTCGTCGCCAAATCCGACAAAGATGCGCTCAAGGGCGTCGCGCTCGGCGCGTTGCTGTGCGTGCCGGCGTGGGCGGCGTTCATGCTCGTTGGCACGTTGCTGTGGGCGTATTACCAGTTGAGCGGCGAAGTTTTGCCCGCGCAATTGCTGGACGACAAAGGCAAGGTCATCGCCGACCGCGTGTTCCCATATTTTCTCACGACGAAAATCCCCGTCGGCCTCGCCGGTGTTTTCATGGCCGCGCTGATGTCCGCCGCGATGTCCACGATGTCGTCCGACTTGAACTGTCTCGCCGCCGTCGGCGTGGAAGATTATTACCGCAAGCTCCGCCCCAACTCGACCGACCAGCGACGGCTGTTCATCGGCAAAATAATTGTCGCCGTCAGCGGCGCGCTCGCGGTGGGCATCGGTATTTTTATCGCGAGCAAAGGCGACAGCGCCCTCGCGCTGTATTACAACGCCACGGCCATCGTTGCCGGCGGCCTCGCGGGAATGTTTCTCCTCGCGTTTCTCTCGCGGCGCGCGAACAAGCAGGGACTGTGGTGCGGTCTGATTGCCGCGCTGATCTTCACCGCGTGGGCCACGCTCACCGGCGGCAAATACAAGATGCTCGATCTCGGCGCGGGCTGGAACTACACCTGGCCCGACGTGATGCTCGGCGTCATCGCGCACGTCATCGTATTGGTCATCGGCTGGCTCGCGAGCTTTGGTTTCGCCGCGCCGCCGAGCGACACGCGCGCCATGACGCTTTGGGGCTGGCTGGAGAAAAGAAAATATTTGGGCGCGGAGAAAACTATTTCAACTGGAGTCGCGGAGGTGCAGCCATGAATCGTTCTGCAAAGGGGAAAAAGTTTTCTGGCAATTGTTGCGGTAAAGCGTGGCGGAAATATTTTGCAATCAGTGTGTTCACTTCCCCCTCACCCCGGCCCTCTCCCCCAGGGAGAGGGAGAAACGCTCGCCGCGCCTTGGCAAATCTGACGCTGCCTTCTGCTTGGTTGCTCCCGAATTTTAAGAATGGATTCAACGGCTGTTCCCTCTCCCCGGGGGAGAGGGTTAGGGTGAGGGGAAACGCGGCAACCAATCGTTGTGTAACGGTGAAATCAAAATGAACATCGTCACGCTCCAACAACCGCCGCGCATCGTTTTCGGCAACGGCTGCGCGCCGCAGGCCGTTGAGTTTCTCGCGCAACGCGGCGCGCGGCGCGTGCTGCTGGTCACGAGCAAATCCGTCCGGCCCCAGATTGAATTCGTAGTCGCTGCACTCAAAAAATCCGGTGCGGAAATTGTCGAGAGCCAATTCATTCCCGCCGAACCGACGCTGAATTTTTTTGAAACAACGCTCGCGGAAGTTCGCGGCGCAAAAGTAGATTCCGTCCTCGCCATCGGCGGCGGCAGCGTGATTGATGTCGCGAAACTTTTTGCCGCGCTCGCCGAAAGCTCGCAGAAGATTTCCGAAGTGTTCGGCATCAATCTGCTCACGTCGCGCAAACTCGCGCTCGTCTGCCTGCCGACGACTGCCGGCACGGGAGCAGAAGTTTCGCCGAACGCCATCTTGCTCGACGAGGCGAGCGAGTTGAAAAAGGGCGTCGTCAGTCCGTATCTCGTCGCGGACGCGGCGTTCGTGGATCCGCTGCTCACCGTCGGCGTGCCGCCGGACGTGACCGCCGCGACCGGCCTCGACGCCCTCACGCATTGCATCGAAGCCTACGCGAATAAATTCGCGCACCCCATCGTGGACAACTACGCGCTGCGCGGCATCGAACTCATTTCCAAAAATCTCCTCGC
>JAYVQV010000546.1:0-3848 GCA_043776855.1 Limisphaerales bacterium
ATTCCACTCCCTCTCCTCCTCGGAGGAGGAGCAGCGACAGCGGCTATGGACAGGGGAGAGGAGGCCAATGGTTTGCGAAATAAAAATCCCCTCTCCCCAACCCTCTCCCCGCTCGTGCCTCGCGGGGCGAGGGAGCCAGACCGCAACCGGGTCAAGCTGCACCCGCAATGGGTGCGCTGCTGACTCCGGGCTTGCTTCGGCGGGAGTAAAATTTTTATCGTGATTCTAATTTCAAATGGGCATCAGACCAAAAATTCTACTGGTGGGCTTGGAAAATTTCGGCACGGCGCGGCTGCCGCGCGAATTGCAATCAGCCGGATTTCGGGTGGGGCTGGCCTGCCGTCCCCAGTCTTTTCTCGCCAAGACCAAATTTTTTGACGAGCGCTTTTCACTCGGGCTGAAACACCACGGTCGCGGGCTGATGGCCGCCATCCGCAGCGTGGTCGCCGCGTGGCAGCCGGATTGGGTGATGCCGATGGATGACCGCACGGCAATTTTTCTGGCGCAAGTCTGCCGATGGAATCAGGCGAACGGACAAGACGCTGCACTGGCGCGCTTGCTGGAACGTTCGCTGGGCAACCCAGTCGCCGTGCTGGCGGCGGCGGACAAATGGCAGACCTGGCAGGCGGCGGAACAGTCAGGCATCCGCGTTCCCGCCACCCGGCTGGTGCGCGGGCCGAAGGAAGTTTCTGACTTCGTCGCGCAACATGGTTTTCCCGTGGTGCTCAAACCAGGTTTCGGCCACGGCGGACAAGCTGTCCATATTTGCCAGGATGACGCGCAGGCGCAAACGGCGCTGACTCGTCTCGGTAAAACAAATTCCCTCCATGCCCGCTTCGTCAACTGGCGTGAAAAATTCCGGGGCCGGCAAATGGCTGATGCCTGGTTGCCAGCCAGCACGGAAATCATGGTCTCAAAATTTATCGCGGGCCAGCCGGCGATGTTGCAGGCCGTCGCCATTGAAGGACGGATGCTGGGCGCGCTGGAAGCGGTCGCGGAAAAAACATTTCCGCAGGCAGCCAGCCCGGCCAGCGTCGTGCGTTTCGTCCACCACGACGAGATGCGGCAGGCGGCGCAAACGCTGCTGGCGCGCTGGAAGCTTTCCGGTTTCGTGGCATTTGATTTCGTCCTCGACGCGCAGAACCGCGCCTGGTTTCTGGAGTGCAATCCCCGCCCGATTCCCATTTCCCATCTCGGTTCAATGGTCGGCGAAGATCTTTGCCGCCGGTTTTACGCGCAGCTTGCCGCCGCGCCGCCGCCGGTGGAAAAACCTTTTCAGGAACTGGTCGTGGCGCATTTCCCCAAGGAGCTGCGGCGGGATGCCCAAAGTCCGTGGCTCCACCGCGCCGTGCACGATGTGCCGGTGGACGACCCGGAATTGATGACCGCCTTGCAGTCTGAACCTTTGTCGTCAATCAACGTCAACGCGTGAAATGAAATCCTATCGCTTTTCATTGCGGGCGCGTTTGGAGAAACAATTTCGCGCCCGCGTCTGGCCCCGCCTGCTCGGGCTGGCCGCGCCAGTGCTTTGGGCCAAACGACGGCTGCGGCCCATCAGGATTCCGGTGGAACGCCTCACTGGCCAGGTGCGCGGCGAAACGGCGACGATGGAAGTGCTTTGCGGGCTGACCGACCAGACGCGGCAGCACTTTTTGAATCTGATTTTTGAAACGCCACCGACGCCGGTGAAACTTGGCTGGCTGAATTTGCTGAAAACTTTTCGTTCTCCCCGCCCGGTGGCCGCGACGGCGGAACTGGCGCTGATGCCCGCCACGGAAAGCCAGCACGAATGGCTGGATGACGGAAGCTGGTTCTCGATCCCGCAATGGGTCAGAGGCCATATCACTCTGCCGCTCGATGAAAAAGTGCTGCGGCACGACTCGCTCAAAACCACCGTCAGGCTCATCCGCCGGCATGGTTATGAATCCATCGTCACGCGTGATGAAAATTTGTTTGAAGAATTTTATCACCGGATGCACGAGCCATACATCCGCCAGAATTATGGCGCGGAAGCCTGCCTGGACTCATTGGCCCACAAACGCGCCAACCGCGAGAAGTTCGACCTGCTGCTCGTGCGGAAAAAATCGAAGCCGGCGGAAAACCTGGCGGGCGTCCTCATCATCTACGAACCGGAAGGCGCGCGACTGTGGTATCTGGGCGTGCTGGATGGCAATATCAAACTGGTTCACGAAGGTGTTCTGGCTGCGCTGTATATTTTCGCCTTTGAGTTTTTATCTGGTCAAGGTTTCAAGCAGGTCAACATGGGCGGATCGCGACCGTTTTTGCGCGACGGCGCGTTGAACTTCAAACGCCGCCGCTCCCAGCGATTGACCGGCTGTCAGTGGGAAGGCTCCGCGCTGAAAATTCTCCAGCTCACGCCCGGCGTGAAAAGTTTTCTGCGCCAGAACCCGTTCATCTTTCGTTCGCACGGACAATTGCACGGCGCAATTTTCGCCGACGCGCCGCTGACGGCAGAAAAAATCATTGAGCTGCACCATAATTTTTTCCATCCCGGCTTTGGCCGCCTGATCATCTGGGTTATTGATAACGGTGACACCGGTGCGCTGCCGGAACTGCCGCCGGAACTGGCCGGAGAGGTTGAACTGCGCTTCGCCGCCGAATTGCTCGCCGGAAACCTTCATTTGCCTTGAACGAAACGCGCGGCGCGGGCAACTTGCGCGCGATGAAATTCTTTTCCGTGCTCCTCTGCTGCCTCGCGCTCGGCGCGGGCGCGGCGCGCGCGGAAATCATCAACGGCCGCACCTACGTCTCGCTCGCGGGCTGGGCGCGGGCCAATGGCTTCGCCACCTTCGCGCGCAACGGCGGCACGGAATTTATCCTCACCAACAAAACGGCGCGGCTGGTTTTCCAGAAAGATTCCGATGACGCCACCATCAACGGCGTCAGTGTGCGGCTGTCATTTCCGGTGGCGAAGGGCGGATTCATTTCCCAGCTCGACGTGGACAAGACGGTTCGCCCGCTCGCCTTCCCGCAAAAAGTTTCTGCGAAAAAAATTTCCGTCATCTGCCTCGACCCCGGCCACGGCGGGAAAGATCCGGGGAAACAGGCTGGCTGGATTTTTACCCGCAACGAAAAAACCTACACGCTCGCGCTGGGGCTGGAGTTGCGGCAGCAATTGCTGAAGGCGGGCTTCGGCGTGGTGATGACGCGCGATAAAGATGTGTATCCCGAACTGGCCGTGCGCGCGGACATCGCGAACCGGAAGCACGCCGACTTGTTTGTGAGCCTGCATTTCAACTCCTTTGCGCGTGATCCCAAAAGCGTTTCCGGGCCGGAGACGTATTGCATCACGCCCGTGGGCGCGGCTTCCTCGAATGATGCGGAAGCCCGCGGCCTCGGCAGTCGCGCCAGTCCCGGCAACCGCGTGGAAGAAAAAAGCCTGCTGCTCGCGCATCAAGTGCAGCGCACGCTCGTGCGAAACCTTGGCGCGACCGACCGGGGTGTGCGGCGCGCGCGGTTCGAGGTGCTGCGCCGCGCGGAGATGCCAGCTATCTTGATCGAAGCGGGTTATATGTCGCACCCGGTCGAGGGGAAAAAGATTTTCAGCAACGAGTATCGGCAGCAGATGGCGACGGCCATTGTGAAGGGAATTTTGAATTATCAAAAGCTGACCGCGCCAGCAGCGGTGCAGGCCGACAATAGTAAGACTGCGAAGCCGAAGCCTGGCAAAAAGAAATGACGAATGACTAAATCCGAATGATAAAAGAATTCCCAATGACGAATTTTCAAATCCAGTGCGCGACCATTCATTCGGACTTCGACATTCTTTCGTCATTCGGATTTAGTCATTAGACATTCCCGAAAGACATTTTCCACCATGAGCATTG
>JAYVQV010000547.1:0-3822 GCA_043776855.1 Limisphaerales bacterium
GAACGCAAGTAACTCACCGCCGTCTGCGCGCTTTCCTTCATCACGTCGCCGAGCGAGCCGGTCAGCAGCAATCCACCGCGCCCGCGCATCCGCGTGGCTTCGATAAATAAAATGTCGCCGCCCACCGGCGTCCATGCGAGGCCGGTGGCGATGCCGAATTCGGAAATCTTCTCCGCGCTTTCCGAAACAAACTTGGCGTGGCCGAGGTAGCTTTCCAAATCTTTTGAGTCGAGCTTGATCGCGTCCGCCGCGCCGTTTTTGGAAACGATCTTGCGCGTGGCCTTGCGGGCGAGCGCGGCGATCTCGCGTTCAAGCTGGCGCACCCCGGCTTCGCGCGTGTATTCGCGGATGAGCGAACGCAGCGCGGCGTCGGAAAATTTCAAGTCGCTCTTCGTCAGCCCGTGTTCCTGAATCTGGCGCGGCACGAGATAACGTTTCGCAATCTCCAGTTTTTCCGTTTCTGTGTAGCTGGGCAGTTCAATGACTTCAAGGCGGTCGCGCAGTGCGGCGTGAATCGGGTCAAGCCAGTTCGCCGTGGCGATGAAAAGGACGCGCGACAAATCAAACGGCAAATCCAAATAGTGATCGGTGAACGTGCTGTTCTGCGCCGGATCAAGCACTTCGAGCAACGCTGACGCCGGGTCGCCGCGAAAATCCGCGCCGATCTTGTCGAGTTCGTCGAGGAGGATGACCGGGTTGCGGCTCTCGACGCGGCGCAAAGTCTGAATGATACGTCCAGGCATCGCGCCGACGTAGGTGCGGCGATGACCGCGAATCTCCGCTTCGTCCCGCATTCCGCCGAGCGAGATGCGGGCGAATTTGCGACCAAGCGCATCGGCCACGCTTTTGCCGAGCGAGGTTTTGCCGACGCCGGGCGGGCCGACGAGGCAGAGGAGCGGGCCTTTGATTTCCTTGCGGCGTTTGATGACGGCGATGAATTCCAGCAGGCGGTCTTTGACTTTCTCCAGACCGAAATGCTGGTCGTTGAGAATTTTTTCTGCCGCCTTCAAATCCAGTTTGTCCTCCGTAGATTTTTCCCACGGCAGATTGAGAATCCAGTCAAGGTAGTTGCGGCCAATGCCGTATTCAGCGGCGGCGGGCGGCGTTTGCTGGAGGCGTTCGAGTTCCTGCGTGGCGGACTTGCGGACTTCGTCGGGCAACTTCGCTTGCTCCACTTTTTCGCGGAGCGATTTCAGTTCGGCGCTGTTCGTGTCGCCATCGCCAAGTTCGCGTTGGATGGCGCGCATTTGTTCGCGCAGGAAAAAATCGCGCTGCGTTTTGGCGATGGAACTGGCGACGTCGCTCTGGATTTTGGAACTCAACGTCAGCACTTCCTGCTCGCGGTTGAGCATGGGCAGGAGCGAGGCGAGGCGCTCGCGGACGGAAATCATCTCCAGCAATTTCTGGCGGTCAGACAATGGCAGATTCAAGTTCGCCGCGATCAAGTCGGCGAAATGTCCGGGGTGCTCGGTGTTGAGCGCGGCAATCTTCACCTGATCGGTGAGCGCGTTGGACATCTTGGCGATTTCCTCGAACTGCTTGTGCGCGTTGCGCAGCATCGCCTGCAGTTCGATGGAGTCCTCCGTATCGTCGCGGAGCAATTCATAGTGCGCGCGCAGATACGGATTGGGCGGCGCAAAGTTTTTCACGCGGATGCGCCAGAGTCCCTCGACGAGGACGCGCGCGGTGCCGTCGGGAAATTTCACCATCTTCGTCAGGCGCGAGACGCAGCCGACGGTATGCAAGTCACCGGGCGTGGGTTCCGGCACGTCGGGATTTTTTTGCAGCACCGCGCCGAAGAGACGGTCGCCGGCCACGAGGTCATCCACGAGCTTGAGGCTGGGGCCGGTCTCAACGAGGAGCGGCACGACGGCGCCGGGAAAAATCACGATGTCGGAAAGACCGAGCACCGGCAGCACTTCGGGCAGCGAACGGGAAGAAAATTTCGTCGGCACTTCCGATTTATCGGACGTGCCAAGGATGCTGACAAATTCAGTTTCGCCCGATGGGTTCGTGGTCATGCCTTTAGTTAGATGCCCGGTGCGTAGAAATGTTCACGCCGAAATTATTCCCCGCTGCTGATGGGAACTTTTTTCGACTTCGACGGCGACACTTTCGTCGGCGGCACGTCAATGCGGAGGAAGCCGTTCACATAAATCGCCTTGGCGGCGCCGAGGTCGTAGCCGGGCGGCAGATCGAGGACGGTTTCAAACGGGCCGTAGGTGATTTCCATCACGAGAAAACTGCAGTTCGGCGCTCGGCAGCAGTCGGGGCGGTTGCCGCTGATGCGCAGGCGGCTGCCATCCACGACGATTTCCAAACTGTCGCTCTTCATGCCGGCGAGTTCGACTTTCACGACGAGGCCGGTCTCGGTGGAATAGACATCGGTGTTCGGCGCCCAGCGTCCGTTGGTGGGTTCGCCCGTGCCGCCCATCGCGGCGCTGCGGCTGGTGAAGTGAATGGTGGAACTGACTTTGGTGACGGCCATGATGAAAAATCTTTCGGTAAAATTTTAACGGTCAGTGCGCGGGCGGGTTGTTTTTTTTGGTTTCGGCTTCCGGTTCGTGCGGGCAGCCGCAACCGCAGCCGTGCTCATGTTTTTTCTGGCTCGAACTGCGCCAGACAAAAAAGACCGCCACACCCAGGACAGCCACCAGCGGAAGAAGTTCCTGCCATTTCATGTCGCCAACATAGCCGCAATCGGGAATGGCGCAAATGGAAATTTTATTGAAATCCTCCTCGCCCTCGTTCTCGTCCTCGCCCTCGAAAAAACAATCCGAGGACGAGGACGAGGACGAGGGGGAACAGTGGCAACGAAAGGCTTTGAACTCCCACTCCCGCACCCTAAACTGGAAAAAATGTTCCACTACACCCACCGCGTCACCTACGCCGAATGCACCGTCGGCGACCACATCTACCATTCGCGCTACCTTGATCTGTTGGAGGCGGCGCGCGGCGAATTCATGCGCGCATCCGGCTGGACGGTTTTGCAATGGCAGGAGCGCGACTGCATTTTCCCCGTCATCGAGGCGCGGTTGCGCTACAAATTTCCCGCGCGTTACGACGATGTGCTGACGATTGAAGTCTGGCCGACGTTGATGGAGCGCGTGCGTTTGAACTTCGGCCACCGCGTTCTGAATCAAAATGGAAAATTAATTCTCGAAGCCGAAACCTTTCACGCCTGCACCACGCGCGCGGAAAAACCCAGGCGGCTGCCAGAGGAACTGGCAGCCGCGCTGTTGCCGCTCATCGCGGCGGGTCGAATCAGTGTTTGAAGAATTCGCGACGCACGCTGATGGCCAGCATCAGCGTTCCGCAAATGGCAAGTCCCGTTGAAGATGGTTCCCGCATCGCTGCGATGAGGGGATCAAACGCGCTGACGCCCAAGCTGGCCGCGTCGCCAGGTCTTCGGCCTTCAGCGTGGCCGTCGCCAGCAAAAGGAATCCCTGAAATGGTTTTCATGCCCCTTGCATCGGCGGAAAATTTTCCGGCTTGAGCAAAAACTTTTTTGTTCCAACTTGCGCGGCGCAAACTCCTCTGTAAAAATCACGCGACGCGCGCGATGCAAAAACAAAGTCCCCACCACCCCAAACATTACTGCGGAGTTTTCGGAATCTTCGGCCACCCGAACGCCGCCGAGCTTGCCTACTTCGGCCTCTACGCCCTGCAACATCGCGGGCAGGAAAGCGCCGGCATCGTCACCTGCCACGACGGCAAATTTTTCAAGCATCACGGCATGGGCCTCGTCCCGCAGATTTTTGCCGACCCGAAAATTTTGCACGAACTCGTCGGCGACCGCGCTATCGGCCACACGCGCTATTC
>JAYVQV010000548.1:0-3818 GCA_043776855.1 Limisphaerales bacterium
TGCACCGTCGCCTGCGCGAGATGCGCCACGATGTGAACGGCAAGCTGGCGAACATGGCGGCGGCGGCGGAACTGATGCGGTTGCGCCCGGAGACGACGGCGGAACGCATCAAGGTGCTGCTCGAACAGCCGCATCATGCGGCCCAAACCCTCGCGCACTTCTCGCGCGATTTTGAAACGGCCTTCGGCTTGAAGCTGGAACTGGAGTGAGATTCCCGCATGGAACGGACTGAAGCGGAACTCATCAAGGCCGTGCTGGCCGGCGACGCGGCGAGCTTCGAGCCGCTGGTGAAAAAATATTCCCCGCGCGTGTTTGCCACGGCGCGGCGCTATGCCCGGCGCGAGAGCGAGATCGAGGACATCGTGCAGGAAGTCTGGTTGAAGGCTTTCGACAAGCTGAAAAGTTTTCGCGGTGAAGCTCCCTTTGAACACTGGCTCATGCGGATGGCCGTGCGGACGTGCTACGATTTTTTGCGCGGCCACCAGCGGAACCGCATTTCTTCCTTCAGCGAAATTTCCGAGCCGGAGGATGACTGGCTGGAACGTTTCGTGGCCGACCCCGGCCGCGCCCCCGAAGATGCGGACGCGGCAAAACTGCTCATTGGCCGCGTGATGGAAAAGCTTCCGCCGGCCGCGCGGCTGGTGATTCAACTGCTGGAAATCGAGGATCGTTCGGTGAAGGAAATCGCGGAACTCACCGGCTGGTCCGTGCCGCTGGTGAAAGTCCGCGCCTTCCGCGCGCGCGGCGAGATGCGGAAAATTCTGGCCCGGATGGCGAAGGAGAAGTATTTGTAACCCTCCGCAAATCCTGCGCGTCAAAAACCCTATTAGAAGAAACGAAGCGTATGAACCTCGCTGAATTGCAAAAAAAACTGACGGCGGCAGGCCGGCGGCAAAAGCCGGACGACCGGGTGCCGTATGCCTTTGAGAAGCGCATCATGGCGCTGATCGCCGAGCGCGCGGCGGTTTCCGGACGCGTGCTGTGGGCGCGCGGGCTGTGGCGCGCGGCGGTTTCGTGCGTGGTGGTGGCGCTGGTCTGCGGCACGGTGGCGTTGTTCACGCCGGACGCGCGCGACGGCGGCAATGATCTGTCGCAAGATTTTGAAAACACGTTGCTGGCCTCCGTTGACCAAGACGACTCCCCTGCGCTGCCGTGAATAGCTGGAAGGTCATTCCCACCATCGTCCTCGCCACGGTGCTTATTTTCGGCGCGGGCGTTTTCACCGGCGGCCTGCTGGTCAATCAGGTCAAAACCGCGCGCCCCAAAAAAATTGCCAAGGTGGAAATTCCGGCGACGAATGTGCCCGCACTGATGACGCCAACGAATTCCGCCACGCCATCGCCCGTCAAGCCTTCGCCGCGTCTGCCGGAAATCTTGAACAAAGAATTTTTACAACGATTGGAAGCGGAACTGCATTTGAGCCGGGAGCAACACGAGGCGGTGGAGAAAATTATTGCCGACGGCCAAGGCTCGATGAAGAAGATGATGAATGCCGCGCGCTTGGAAATTCGCGAGGTGCTGACCGCGGAGCAGCAGAAGCAATTCGACAGCCTGGTAAAAAAGCAGCCCAAGAAATCTTCCGCCGCTCCCGCAACCAACGCCATTCCATCAACCGCGACCAACGCGCCTTGATTACCGAAGTCTGGTAGCGGCGGGCATCCTGCCTGCCGTAGAGGGCGGCTTCCAGCCGCCCGGATGGGGCGTGGATTTGAAAGGGACATGGGATTTTTTCCAGCGCCCGACGATGAGTAACGTTTTTCCGCCGGGCTGCCCGTCCTCCGTAGCGGCATACTGCGGAGGGTGGAGAAGCCACGGCTCTACGGCAGGCAGGATGCCCGCCGCTACCACCAGACCATTTTCCACCGCCACTGCTTTCTACTTCGGAATTCAGGTTTATTCCTTCAGCAGCGCCCGGATTTTCTGCCGCAGTTCCTTCGTGATGGAATCCGTCGAGCGGTTCGCATCCACGATGTCGAAGCCGTAAATCTTTTGCAGCTTGCGGAACGCGTCACCCATCTGCGCCTGATATTTGAGGAAGCAGTCGAACAGGTCGCGCGAAAGCCCTAAATCCATCCCGCTTTCCCAGTAGTCCAGCGTCGCCATTTTGGAAAGGTTGCGCTGCACGAGTTCGTTCGGCTCCACGGAAAGATAAAATACCGCATCTGGTTCCGGCGCGATGCCGTAAAGATTTTTCAGCCACTTCTCATCCATGCCGCGCACCATGTCGCGCGCCATCAACGTGTAGATGTAACGGTCGGCCAGCACGATGAAACCCGCCTTGAGCGAGGGGATGATGATGTTTTCCAACTGGTCCGCAAAATCCGTGGCGTAAAAAAGCGAGAGGGTGGTGCGGCTCAATACGTTTCCGTTCTGCGCTTTTTCCAGTTCCTCGCTGACGAGCGTGGAACGTTTCAGGCCGACTTGCACCGTCGGATGTCCGCTCGTCTCCAGCCAGTCCACGAGGCGGACGAGTTGTGTGGAGCGGCCCGAACCATCCGCGCCCTCCACGGCGATCAGCTTGCCGGTGAGCTGCTCTGGTTTGATATGCGGGATGCCGTGACCGTAAAAGCGGCGTCCGTTTTTGGAATCAAATTTTTTCATGCGGCCTTGTCTCCTCCCAGCTCATCTTTTTCGTCAGCGCCAGCTGGCAACGACGGTGGCAATGGCAGCGGGCTGCGGCGCTTGAATTTTTTCAGGTCAATCTTTTCACTGACGAGCTTGCGGACAATTTTTTGCTGCGACTGGACGTCCTGATTCCCGTCCATCGTCACGAATTTGAATTCCTTGCTCATCGCGAGGTATTGCTCAAGGATGCGGCCCTGAAAAATTTTGAAGCTCTCGTATGGGTCGGTCGAGAGGCGCAAGTCCATGCCCGCTTCAAAAAATTTCAACTTGGGCCGGCCTTCCAAAATACGGTTCAGCGACACGTCCAGATCCGCTTTGAAAAACATCGTCATGTCCGGCTGCGCGGCGAAACTATAAAGCCCGCGCACCCATTCCGGTGGACAACCCCGCGTCACATCGCGCGCGAACGCCGTGAACACATAGCGGTCGCACAGCACGATGTAGCCCGCGCGCAGCAGCGGCACGAGATGGCGTTCGTAGCGGTCGGCAAAATCCGTCGCGTGAATCAAACTGAAGGTCGTCGGTGAAAGTAGTTCACGTTTCTTGCCCTTGCTCGTGGCGGATTTCACCAGCTCGGAAGAATTCCATTCGCTGAAATAAACTTTGATGCCCTCGGCCTCCAGCCAGCGTTTGAGCAGGTAAATTTGCGTGGACTTGCCGGAGCCGTCCAGCCCCTCGACGGCAATCAGCCGTCCGGGAAAATTAAGTTCAGCAAAAGTTTTCATGGGCGCGTTCCCGCGTGCAAAGATGTTCGTGCAAAACCGCTGCCATGACAAGTGCAAGCCGCCGGGGCAAATCAGCGAGGCGTGGACAGATTTTCGCCGCCAGCAATGGCCTTGTGAAAAAAATCACAATTTAATCTTGCGACGAATTTTACCGATGGCTAGGCTCTTTCAGCGCTTTTCCCAGCGCAAATTTTTTGTCATGCAGTCCACCACCGAATACGGCTACAACTCGAAGATTGAAGGCGATGTCGTCCTCACGACGGTTGACGCCGCGCTCGCGTGGTTCCGTAAAAACTCCGTCTGGCCGATGCCGATGGGTCTGGCCTGTTGCGGCATTGAGCTGATGGCCGTCGGCGCCAGTCGGTTTGATATTTCCCGCTTTGGCTCCGAAGTCATGCGGTTTTCCCCCCGTCAATCCGATTGCATGATTGTCGCTGGCACGGTCACTTACAAAATGGCGACGTGCCT
>JAYVQV010000549.1:0-3817 GCA_043776855.1 Limisphaerales bacterium
ACGTCGGCAAGCACGATGTGCTGCCGTCGGACTGGGACAAGTTTCTGGATTTCGCCGACGCGCAGTTTTTGAAAACGAAATAGCAAAACTTTTGAAATCGCCGCTCGTTTCACACCGCCGGCTGCGCCAAAATTCTTGCACACAACCATGAAAAAATTCTCCACTCTTTTTATTCTGCTGACCGTCGCTTTTAACGCGCTCGCTGGAATTTCCATCGGCCACCTGCGCTGCGAACATCTGGAAAATCCGCAAGGCATTGACGCCGCCGCGCCGCGCTTGAGCTGGCAGCTCGCGTCCGGCGAACGCGGCGCGCAGCAAGGCGCGTATCAAATTCTCGTCGCGTCATCGGAAGCCAAACTCAAATACGACGAAGGTGACCTATGGGACTCGCATAAAGTCGCATCGGACTCATGTGTCCTATTGAGCTATGCCGGGAAAACTCTCGCCTCACGCCAGCCCTGCTTTTGGAAAGTCCGCGTCTGGGACGCCGCCGGAAAAGTTTCCGCGTGGAGCGAGACGGCGCAGTGGACGATGGGCATCCTGGATGCCGCCGGCTGGGGCGGCGCAAAATGGATCGGGCAGGACGGCGTCACCGATACGAATCTCCTGACCGGCACTTCTTGGATTTGGTTTCCCGAGGGCGAGCCGCAGACCAGCGCGCCGGTGGAGACAAATTATTTCCGCAAGGTCATCACGTTTCCCGCCGGACGCAAAATCAAGCAGGCGCTCTTTGAATACACCGGCGACAATGAATGTCGCGGATTCATTGACCAGTTCGACCTCGGCGCACGCAATAATTTCAAGACGGTGAAGTGGAACAACATCACCACGCGCCTCGAATCGGGCCAGACGTATTGCTTCGGCCTGGTCGGCCGGAACGATGGCAAGGAGCCGAAGCCGGCTGGCGTCATCGCCAAGCTCACCGTGGAATTTGCCAATGGCGAAACGCTCGTCATCGCGACCGACGACCAATGGAAAGTTTCCAAAAATCTTGAAGCCGGCTGGAACACGCTCGCGTTCGACGATTCCAAATGGGTCGCCGCCAAAAAAATCGGTCCGGCGGAGATGCAGCCGTGGGGCAGCCCGCGTTCCGCCGAGAGCCGCCGACAGTCCGCGCGCTACCTGCGGAAGGAATTTGCCGTGGAGAAAAAAATTTCCCGCGCCACGGTCTCCTTCGCCGGCCTCGGCCTCTCGGAACTTTATCTGAACGGCGGCAAGGTCGGCGACGCCGTGCTTTCACCTGCCTTCGCGCAATATGACCAGCGCGCGTTCTACGTCACCTATGACGTGACGAAAAATGTGTCGCGCGGCGCGAACGCGCTGGGCGTGGTGCTGGGGAGCGGGCGTTATTATTCGGCGCGCAGCAAAACCTACGCAGGCACGGTGAGCTTTGGCTGGCCGAAATTGCTCCTCAACCTGCGCCTCGAATACGCCGACGGCTCGACGCAGGAAATCGTCAGCGACGAATCGTGGCAGTTCACGGCCGACGGCCCGATTCTGGCGAACAATGAATTTGACGGCGAAGAATACGACGCGCGCAAAGAACTCGGTGACTGGAGCAAGGCGGGGCTTAAAGTAGCGCAGGCGTCCCGCCTGCGAAACGAGCGCGGCAACGCGAGCAGTTCAACGGCAAACCCGGCCACAGGCGGGACGCCTGCGCTACTTTGGGGGACACCGCAAATCGTCGCCGCGCCCGGCGGCATTTTATCCGCGCAGATGCAGGAGCCAATCCGCGTGACGGAAACGCTCAAGCCAATTTCCGTGAAAGAAATCAAGCCGGGCGTTTTCATTTTTGACATGGGCCAGAACATGGTCGGCTGGTGTCGCCTCCATGTGCGCGGCAAAGCAGGTGACGCCGTCATGTTGCGCCACGCCGAGACGCTCAAGCCGGACGGCTCGCTCTACATGGCGAATTTGCGCGGCGCGGCGGTGACGGATGTTTATACCTTGCGCGGCGGCGGCGCGGAGACATGGGAGCCGCGTTTCATCACGCACGGCTTTCGTTTCGTCGAAGTCACCGGCTGGCCGGGCAAACCGGATTTGAATTCTCTCGAAGGCCGCGTGGTGAATGACGATTTGCCGAGCGCCGGAAATTTTTCCTGCTCGAATGAATTGCTCAACAAGATTTATCAGAACATCGTCTGGGGCACGCGCGGCAATTACCGCAGCATCCCCACCGACTGCCCGCAACGCGACGAACGCCAGGGCTGGCTCGGCGACCGCTCGGAGGAATGCAAGGGCGAGGCGTATCTCTTCGACATCTCCGCGCTCTACGCGAAGTGGCGGCAGGACATGGCCGACGCGCAACGCCCCAACGGCAGCATCCCCGATGTCGCGCCCGCCTACTGGCCGATTTATTCCGACAACGTGACGTGGCCCAGCAGCGCCATCATTATTCCGAGCGCGCTCGAACGCCAGTTCGGCGACTGCGCGAGCATCGCAAAAAATTATTCCAGCGCAAAACTCTGGATGGAACACATGATGACCTTCGCTACGAACAACATCATTTCCAAAGACAACTACGGCGACTGGTGCGTGCCGCCGGAGGAAGCGACCTTGATCCATTCCAAAGACCCCGCGCGGAAGACGGACACGACGCTGCTCGCCACGTCGTATTTTTATTACGACCTCTGCCTCATGGAAAAATATGCGCGGCAGCTTGGAAAATTTTCCGATGCCGAGCATTGGAAAAATCTCGCGGCGGATTACAAAAAATCTTTCAACGCGCAATTTCTCAACCGCGAGCAAGGCCAATACTCCAACGGCACGCAGACTTCCTGCGTGCTGCCGCTCGCGTTCGGCCTTGTGCCGGATGACATGAAGAAAATTATTTTTGCCAAGCTCGTCGCCAACATTGAAAACGTCACCAAAGGCCACATCGGCACGGGCCTGATCGGCGGACAGTATTTGAACCGCGTGCTCTCGGACAATGGCCGCGCGGATTTGTGCTACACCATCGCCGCGCAACGCGATTATCCAAGCTGGGGCTACATGGTGGAGCAAGGCGCGACGACCATCTGGGAACTGTGGAACGGCAACACCGCCGACCCGACGATGAATTCCGGCAACCACGTCATGCTCGTCGGCGACCTCGTGGTTTATTTTTATGAATACCTCGCGGGCATCGCGCCGGCGTCACCGGGCTTCAAGACCATCCAGATGCAGCCGCATCCAGTCGGCGATTTGAAATGGGTCAAGGCCACGCACAACTCGCCCTACGGAAAAATTTCGAGCGAGTGGCATCGCGATGGAAACAAGTTCGACTGGCAGATTGAGATTCCCGCGAACACGACGGCGACCGTCACCGTGCCCGCCGAAAAACTTGGCCGCATCACCTGCGATGGCAAACCCGCCGCCGCCACGCTGCAACTCGGCAGCGGCAAACATCACCTCATCAGCGAATGAAAATGGATGCTACGAACCACGCGGCAGCGTCTTGGACTGCGCCAGTCCTCTGGCGCTTTGCCACACCAACCTGTGCGCCCAAAAGCGGCAGAGGACTGCCGCAGTCCAAAACCTCGCGGAATTTTCTTTGCGCTACTCTTGCGTTGATTTTTTTTGCTGCCGGTTGCGCCACATCACCGCAACACCACAGTCCCATCGTAAAATCCGAATTCATCTTCGACACCGCCCCCTTCCCCTCCTGCCACGCCTCCACGATGGCCGAGACCAAATCCGGCCTCATCGCCGCGTGGTTCGGCGGCACGGCGGAACGCAATCCCGACGTGTGCATCTACGTTTCGCGAAATGAAAATGGAACGTGGACGCCGCCCGTCGCCGTCGCGGATGGCGTGGGTTTTTCCACGAACCGCCTGCC
>JAYVQV010000550.1:0-3804 GCA_043776855.1 Limisphaerales bacterium
GGAGGGACGAGTTCCACGAGTCCCTGAATTTTCCCCGCCGCCCGCCGCCGCGAAGGTGGAGAACTTCTTGGAAATCTTTTCCGAGCCGCAGTGCGGACACTTCGTTCCCTGCCAGTTGGACGAGCGCACCAGGATTTCGCTGTCGTGCTCGCACTTCTCACAATGAAATTCGTAGATCGGCATGGCCAGAAAGTATTTCGTGCCGGGAAAAATTCAAGGCTGCCTTTTCTGCGCGGCTATAATTGAGCGAATCTTGACACTGCCTCCAAACGCGCGCGCCCCGGAGCGCGGCGTTCACGCCGCTTCAATTTCCGAACTTGAAGCAGGCTGGATTATTTCCGCGTCCCGAAACTTTGGATGATGAAGCGACCTAAAGGTCGCGCTCCGGGGCGGCGTCAAAATTGCGTCCGCTGTAACTGCGCCGCGCCGGTTTCCGTCCAGAGAAGCATGAAAATTTCCCGCCGCCTCCTTTTGACTGGAATACTTGCCGCCCAGCCGGTTTGGGCGCAGACCAATCTTGCCTTTCCCGAGGCGGAAGGCTTTGGCCGTTTCGCCACCGGCGGCAGCGGCGGGAAAATGTTTCACGTCACCACGCTCGAAGACTCCGGCGCAAATTCTTTTCGTGACGCCGTGAGCCAGCCGCATCGCATCATCGTCTTCGATGTCGGCGGCATCATCCGTCTGAAATCAAACATCGCCGTGAGCAGCGACCTCACGATTCAAGGCCAGACCGCGCCGGGCGAAGGCATCACGCTTTACGGCCGTTCCATTTCTTTCAGCGGACAAAAAAACATCATCGTGCGTTACCTCCGTTTCCGCGAAGGCATGGCCGGTGATCGTGGCAAATGTTCGGTCAACATCTCCAAGGGTGCCGATATGATTTTCGATCATTGCTCGATCCAGTGGGGTCGCTGGGATTGCCTCGGGGTCACGCAAGGCAGCCACGACATCACGTTTCAAAACTGCATCATCGGCGAAGGCGTGGACCCGCAACGCTTCGGTTCCATCACCGATTCCGTGACGAACCTCACCTATTCGCACAATCTTTGGATCAATAACCAGAGCCGCAATCCCAAGGCCAAGGGCGGCATCCAATACGTCAACAACGTGGTCTATAATTGGGGCGTGTGCGGGTTGGTCGGCGGACATTCCGGCGCGGATCATTTTCAAGATGTCGTCGGAAATTATTTCATCGCCGGGCCAAACTCAAACCAGCACGCCGTCGGCGAATGTGCCGCCACCGACCATTTTTTTCTAAAGGGAAATTTCTGCGACCTCGACAAGGACGGCAAGCTGAACGGCCGCGAACTCGTCCCTGCCGACTGCGGCGACGGCGAAAAAGCGCCGACGTTTGTGGCCGCACCGAGCAATGGTTCGCTGGAGCATTTGAAAATCGAATCCGCCGAGGCCGCGTTGAACAATGTTCTGGCGAACGCCGGTTGCTCGCAAAAGCGCGACGCGCAGGACGAGCGCTTGATTGATGCCGTGAAATCCTTCGGCCTGCGCGGCAAAATCATCCACGACGAAAAAGAAGTCGGCGGGTTGTAAAGTTGTTTTGACGCGCGGGTTCGGTTAATCTACAAAAGTAAGGCGCATGAAAATAACCGATGATTTCAATGCCAAGTATCGGCTGTGGGCGGCAAATCCCACGGTCATCGCCGCGCCCGCGCCGGTCGTGCTGGCGAATTTCAAAAGCAAAAAATTTTCCTCGCCCGCAGAAATGAATGTGTGGAAAAATTTGGCAATCCGACAACTGGCGCGATTGTCGTCCGCAAAATGAACGAGTTGATCCTTGCCTTCAACGCGGCAAGCGTTCGTTATCTGCTGGTCGGCGGACAAGCCATGCGCCTCAATGGAATGCCGCGTTTTTCGATGGACTGGGATTTTTTTATTCCGCCGTGCGACGAACAAAACTTCGCAAAGCTCAACGAAATTTTGCAGGACGAAATTGATTTGCCGTTGGTTGAACTTGGCGCGCGCGGTGAAAATTTTATCCAAACGTATCAGACGCGTTGGGGAATCCTGCAATTTCATCTCGGACTGGCCGGCGTGCCGAAATTTGATGAGGCGGAAAAAGCGGCGGTGAGTCGTCCGTCGGAACAAGGCACGCCGGTGAAATGTTTGTCCGGCGCTCATTTACTTTCTGCCAAGCGCGCCGCCAATCGTCCGCAAGACCAGTCCGATATTTTATTTTTGGAAGAACTGCAACGTCTCGGCAAAATTTCTTAACGCGTTGAAATCCTCCGTGCCAGAACTTCTCCCGCTGCTGAAGCAATACTTCGGTTTCACTTCCTTCCGTCCGCTTCAGGAGGAGATCATCCGCGATTCGCTCGCGGGCAAAGATGTCTTCGCGCTGCTCCCGACCGGCGGCGGCAAATCACTTTGCTTCCAGCTTCCCGCGCTCACGCAAGACGGCCTCACCGTTGTTGTCTCGCCGCTCATCGCGCTGATGAAAGACCAGGTGGACGCGCTCCAAGCCGGCGGCATCGCGGCGACGTTTCTGAATTCTTCGCTCACCGCCGACGAGTCGCGCAAACGTCTGCGCGGTTTGCACAATGGCGAATACCGCCTGCTCTACGCGGCGCCGGAACGCCTGATGTTGTCCGGCTTTTTGTCCGATCTTCAAAAATGGAACGTCAAGCTCGTCGCCGTGGACGAGGCGCACTGCATCAGCGAATGGGGTCACGACTTTCGCCCGGAGTATCGCCAGATTGCCGACTTGCGAAAACTTTTTCCCGCCGTGCCGTTCATGGCGCTCACCGCCACCGCCACCGAGCGCGTGCGCGAAGACATCATCGCGCACCTCAAATTGCGCGAGCCGCAAATCTACGTCGCTAGTTTCAATCGCCCGAATCTCACCTACCGCGTTCTCGCCAAAAACAAACCTTACGATCAGGTCTTGGATTTTCTGCGCGCGCATCCGCAGGACAGCGGAATTGTCTATTGCCAGTCGCGCAAAGCCACCGAGAGCCTCGCGGCAAATCTTTCCGAAGACGGCGTGAAAGCGCGTCCGTATCACGCCGGTCTCACGCCGTCGGAACGCAGCGGCAACCAGGAATTATTTCTGCGCGATGACGTGCGCGTGATTTGCGCGACCATCGCGTTTGGCATGGGCATCAACAAACCGAACGTCCGTTTCGTCATTCACCACGACCTGCCGAAAAATATCGAAGGCTACTATCAGGAGACCGGCCGCGCCGGTCGCGATGGTTTGCCGGGCGAATGTATTTTGCTTTTCAGCGCGGGCGATGTGGTGAAGCAGTCTGGTTTCATTGACGAAAAACCGAATCCGCAAGAGCAGCAAATCGCCCGCGCGCAGTTGCAGCAGATGGTTCACTACGCCGAGTGCGCCGGTTGCCGCCGCCGGGAACTGCTCGCGTATTTTGGGGAAGAGTTTAGTGGCACAGGCATCTTGCCTGTGAGTTCAGAAGCCAATGCAGAAACACACAGGCAAGGCACGGTGGCGATTGACAAGGCCAACGAGGGTATAGCCAGGCTCAACCTCAGCTACACCCGCGTGCTGGCGCCTATCAGCGGGCGCGTGGGCTTGCGCGCGGTTGATGTGGGCAATGTGGTGAACCCGAGTGATGCAAATGGCGTGGCACTCATCACGCAGGTCGCACCGATTGATGTGCTGTTTGCCGTGCCGCAAGACCGCGTGGGTGATTTGCAAAAAACCAGCGGCACTGATGCCATCAAAGTCACTGCGATGGACAGAACCCGGGTCGCGGTGCTTGAAGCGGGCAGCTTTGCATCGCTGGACAACCAGATAGACACCACGACCGGCACGGTCAAGGCCAAAGC
>JAYVQV010000551.1:0-3794 GCA_043776855.1 Limisphaerales bacterium
GCCGCAGCGGTCACGCCCAAACCGAACCGTCGCCAATAAACGGTGACGTTCGGAAATCTGGAACGGCTGCGGCTCACAGAGCCGCGCTCCGCAAATTCAGGCAATACCCAACGGAAAACCGGCTTGCCAACAACGCCGCAAATGCCATAATCAAAATTCAACTAAATCAAAATTTATGGCAGACGCAGCAAATAAATACTCCGAAAACGCCGGCGGCAAATACTTCGTGGACAACCAGTGCATTGACTGTGACCTGTGCCGCGAAACCGCCCCGGCCAACTTCAAACGCAACGACGATGGCGGCTACTCCGTCGTCTATAAACAGCCCGAATCGCCCGACGAAGAAAAGCTGTGCAAAGAAGCCATGGAAGGCTGCCCCGTGGAAGCCATCGGCAACAACGGCTGATCCGAAATTTTTCCAAGATAAAACCCGCCGGCTCAAGCCTGCGGGTTTTTTATTTTGGTGCGACCGGTGCGGCGCTGGATTTTTGGTGGTCGCCGTCCAGAGCGGCGCTAGAGCATTTCAATAAAAAGTGTGGCCGGATTTTCCGATCAGGAATGAACGTCCGCGAGGTCTTGGACTGCGGTAGTCCTCTACCGCTTTTCGCCCGCAAGATTGAAGATGCCAAAGCGCCAGAGGGCTGGCGCAGTCCAAGACGCTTCGCGTTCAATGGGCGTTCGGAAATATCGCGAAGCGTTTGGACTGCGGTCGCTTCAGCGCCGCTTTGGAATTGAAGGAGGCTTTGAAGTTTTCTGCCGCTGCGTTTCAATAGGTGCAGCTTGACCCGGTTGCGGTCTGGCTCCCTCGCCCCGCGAGGCACGAGCGGGGAGAGGGTTGGGGAGAGGGGATTTTTTTCTTTCGCGAACCATTGGCCTCCTCTCCCCGGCCCTCTCCTCCTCCGAGGAGGAGAGGGAGTGGAATCCAGTGTGAAGCCCAACCGGGTCAAGCTGCACCCCGTTTCGCCGTCGGCTATTTCTGAACCGGACCGGCGAGACGCCTGTCCCACTACCAACTACACCGCCGGTTCCAGCGGCAACGACACGCGGACGAGGCCGGTGGGTGATGGGATGATTTCCAATTTGCCGTGATGGTTCTCGATGATTTTTTGCGTGACCGCGAGACCGAGGCCAAGGCCGACGTTGCGCGTGGTGTAAAACGGCGCGGCCACTTTTTTAGCGGCTTCAGCCGTGAAGCCGGAACCGTTGTCTTGCACTTCAATCGTGAGCGCGCGATCACCAAGGCCGCCGCCGGTTTGAAATTTCACGCCGACCTGCGGCGACTTGGGATTCGCCTGCAACGCGTTCAGCATGATTTCCGAGAGCGCGTGGCGCAACGCCGGGCGGTCGCCGCTGACCATGAACGGCTGCGCGCCATGCTCCATCTTCAACTGCGCGCCCGCCGCCGGCTGCTGGCGCATCGCATCTTGATACGCATCCTCAACGAGTTTCTCGATGGGGAAAACATCCGTCCGCACCTGGCCGTCGCGCGCGAGGAAGCGCATCTGGTTGATGAGCCGGGTAACGCGCTTCACGCCGTCGCCCATCGCGATGGCGAGCGACTCGCGGAATTCCGCGTCGTCAAATTTTTCCGCGAGCAACTGCTGGTGCGTGGACAGCGGAACCATCGCATTGCCGATTTCGTGCGCCATGCGGTCGGCCATCGAGCGGACGAGGCGCAAGTTCGCGGCCTCGACTTCCAGCGTGCGCAACTGTTCGCTCTGCGTGAGGTCATCAGCGGTCAGCAACGCCGATGTGGGCAGCGCGGAATTGCTCCGTTGAAACGGCACGATGCTGACGCTGTAAATAGTCCCGGAAGAATTTTCCGGCTCAAAGCGGAACGGCTCCAGCGCGGAACCGGTCTTCAACACCTGATAAATTTTTGAACCCAACTGCTGCGGCAGGTCGCTGAATTCCAGCCCGCCGGTGCGTTCGTTCTTGCGCCCGAAATGGCGGCGCGCAGATTTGTTCGCGTGCAGCACCTTGAGGTCGCGGCCGACGACGATGCAGGCGCTGCCGAGTTCGCGCAGCACGTTGGACATCATCTCGTGATTCCCGGAAAGTTGTTCGTGCAGCCAGATGTTTCGCAGTCCGAGGCCGACCTGCTCCAGCAAACGGAAAATTAATTCCAATTCCGCGTTCACCAACGGCTCGCCCGTCACGCGGCCATCGAACACGGCCACGCCCACGGTAGTGTCACGGTCGAGGATCGGCACAGCGACCTGCGCGCCGAGAATTTCAAATTCCTTTTGCGACTCGCCGTCCATGCGGCACTCGTCGCTGTCGCGGCGCAAAATCCGGCCGAGCCGCGAAATCTGCGCGCCGATGCCGGAGTCGAGCGAGAGTTCAAAATGTTCCAGCAATCCCGGCGCGATGCCCGTGGCGCAAGCCGTCCGCAGCCGCCGCGAATCGCCCGGCGCCACCGTCTCGGCCAGCGGCGAACACGGACGGTTCAGAAAAATCGCCGCGCGATTCACGCTCAACGTCTCGCGCAGGAACCGCAAAAATTGTTTCAGCATCGCCTCGGCATCGAGCGAGTGCGTGAGGATGGATGAAAAATCGCGCAGCACATCCAGCGTCTGCGAGGTGCTGGCAAAGCGCGCCGCCGCGTGCGGGTCATTGATGGCGCGGGTGAAAACGGCGGTGTTGCCCGAAGGAATGTTCTGCACCGGACGCGGCGCGACGGCGGGCGCGGAAAGTTTTTCCAAAACGGAATTCAGCAGACGTCCACGGACAGGCTTCGTCAGGACATGATTGACGCCGCGCAGAAAAGCTTCCTCCTCCCAGTCGGAAGAATTGTTGGCCGTGTAGGCGATCAGCGGCGTCTTGGCATCGCGACGGCGGAGGCGCTCGATGACCCAGATGCTTTCCACGCCCAGCAAATCCGCATCCAGCACGCAGGCCGAGACGAGGCCGTGAATCAGCAGCGGCTCGGCGTCCTCAAGGTTCGTGCGGTGGACGACCCGGTAATCGTCAATCGCCAGCGTCACACGGATGTTCTCCGCGAAGTCTGGATGGGCTGACAAAACCAAAATGGTTTTCATGCAATTCTTGAGCTGGCTGCTGCTGCGCCGGGCATTTTCCACGCCGCCTGCCGTGCCGTCAAATGAAACTTCCGCCGGGTGGCGTCCTAATTTGCGGAGCGCGGCTCTGTGAGCCGCAGCCGTTCCAGATTTCCGAACGTCACCGTTTATTGGCGACGGTTCGGTTTGGGCGTGACCGCTGCGGCTCACAGAGCCGCGCTCCGTTTCTGAATTAAGGCACTACCTTCCGACGAACTCTAAAACAGAGGTTCAGGTGTGCCTCCAGACGCACAGGCGGGCGGTTGAACAAATCATTTTCCGCCCGGTCAATGTCACATCAGCGGATTAACCGCTGGCAATTTGGGGCGGGATTCATAAACTATCAAAACTAATTGATGCGACAATTCATCACCATCGCGCTCAACGCGTTCATGGAACTGGTCCGGCAGCCGGTCTTTTTGCTGCTGATGACCGGCTCCGTGGCGTTTGAAATTTTTCTCGCCGTCCCCTACTACTTCGCGTTCGGCGATGAACCGAAGCTCGTTCAAAATTCCACACTGGCGGTGATGTTGCTCTCCGGCTTGTTTGGCGCGGTGTTGAGCGCGTCGTCGTCGCTCGCGCGGGAAATTCGCTCCGGCACCGCGCTCGCGGTCTTGTCCAAGCCAGTCGGACGCGCGCAATTTCTCCTCGCCAAGTTCGCCGGGCTGGCCGGGGCGCTGGCGTTGCTGACGTATGTTAATATGGTCGGCGTGCTGCTCGCGAGCCGCATGGCGT
>JAYVQV010000552.1:0-3790 GCA_043776855.1 Limisphaerales bacterium
GAGGGCGCGCCGAACGACAGCCGGGGCGGCTGTGCTCCCCATTTTCTACCGCATGGATTCGGCTTAAACCCGAACTCCGAAGTGGCACAGGCATCTTGCCTGTGAGTTCAGGGAAATGAACTCACAGGCTGGAAGCCTGTGCCACTTCCGACGGGCGTCGCCCGCCGGAAAATTTCCCGCCCAAAGCATGGGCCAATCCCGTTGCTATTCGCGTCCATTCGCGGTTCAACTTCGGAATTCGGCTTAAATCGAGGAGGAGGACGAGAACGAGGACGAGGAGGAAAGCCGATTTCAAATTGACCCAATACTAAAAAATCAGTGGTGTCCTCATTTGCGGAGCGCGGCTCTGTGAGCCGCAGCGCGTCGGTTTGCAAACCAAGTGGCTGCGGGTCATAGACCCGCGCTCCGAATTCAAATTCGGACACTACTAAAAAATCCCCGCGCTTGCGCCGCGAATTTTTTCCGCGACACTTTTCCGCGATGCACTGGCTCGACCGGCTCCTCCACTTCTGGCCGCACCTCGCGGCGGGTTTTGACGTGCTCGCCTGCGCGCTCGCCTCCGGCCACGCGTTGCTGCACAAGCGGGATCACCGCGCGGCGACTATCTGGATCGGCGTCGTCTGGGCGCTGCCCGCGCTCGGCCCGCTGCTTTACCTCGCACTCGGCGTCAACCGCATCCGCCGCCACGCCATCAAGCTGGCTGTGCATAAAAACTACCGCCGCCCCGTGCCCGAAAACCTCGGCGAACCGGAACACGACGGCGCGGAACACCTCAAGCACATCGCCGCCGTCGTCAGCCGCGTCGTCACGCAGCCGCTCACGGCGGGAAATAAAATCGAGCCGCTCATCAATGGCGACGAGGCGTTCCCCGCCATGCTGGCCGCGATTGCCGCCGCGCAAAAATCCATTTCGCTCTGCACCTACATTTTTGACAACGACGAGAGCGGTCGGAAATTTGTCGCCGCGCTCGAACGGGCGCGGCAGCGTGGCGTGGCCGTGCGCGTGCTGGTGGACTCGGCGGGCGCGCGCTACACGCTGCCGCCGATCACTTGGAAACTGCGCGCGGCGAAAATTCCGTTCGCGAAATTTCTGCCCGCGTCCCTCCTCACGCCGTGGCGCGTGGCCACCATCAATCTCCGTAATCATCGCAAGTCGCTCGTCATTGACGGCGAACTGGCTTTCACGGGCGGCATGAACATCCGGCACGGAAACATCCTGGGCGGATTGGGGGATGGTGTCTGGGGTCTAGGGTCTGGGGCGGCTCCCCATCCCCCATCCCCCAGACGCCAGACGCCATCCCCCATCCCCCATCCCCCATCAGGTCTGGTTCAAGATTTGCACTTCCGCGTGACCGGCCCGGTGGTGGAGGAATTGCAGGCGGCGTTTGCGAACGACTGGAATTTTACCACGGGCGAAATTCTCGACGGCGAACGGTGGTTCCCGGAGCTGCGCGAGACCGGCGGCGTCATCGCGCGTGTGGTTCCCGACGGGCCGGACGGCGATTTTGAAAACGCGCGCTGGACGCTGCTCGCCGCGCTGGCCGAGGCGCAGACCTGCGTGAAAATTGTGACGCCGTATTTCCTGCCGGACAACGCGCTCATCACCGCGCTCAATCTCGCCGCGCTGCGCGGCGTGCGCGTGGACATCATCCTGCCCGCGGAAAATAATCTGCCGTTCGTGCATTGGGCGTCGCGCGCGCTGTGGTGGCAGGTGCTGGAGCGCGGCTGCAAAATCTGGCTCACGCCGCCACCGTTCGACCACTCCAAGCTGATGATCGTGGATGGCCACTGGGTTTCGTTTGGCTCCGCGAACTGGGACGCGCGCAGCCTGCGGCTGAATTTTGAATTGAACGTGGAGTGCTACGGCCGCGAGTTCGCGCACGAGATGGAAAAGATCATCGAGAAAAAAATTTCCATCGCCCGCGAAGTCACGCTGGCGGAAGTGGACGGACGTTCGCTGCCGGGCAAATTACGCGATGCGTTTGCCCGCCTCTTCTCGCCGTTTCTTTGAGAGACTGTCTGAAAATAACATTTTCAGACCAGCTCTAAGCCGAATCCATGCAGTCGGAAATGGGGAGCACAGCCGCCCCGGCTGTAGTTCGGCGCGCCCGCGCGCCGAACCCGAACGCACGAAGACTAACCGAATGATGTTTGGTTTTCGTCCGCCCGGGCGGGTCGCGTGGGCGCGCTCCCCAATGCAACGGCATGGTTCCGGCTAAAAAGAAAACCCCGACGGTTGCGGGCGGGGATGGACGGGGGGATAAAATTTCTAGGCGGCCAGCGCCGGTTCTTTTTTTTCCTTCAAGCCGAGCGTCGTCATCTGATGATCGAAGCACGTCGGGCAGATGCCGTGGCTGAATTGCGCGGATGAATGTTTGGCGACGAAAATTTCCACCTGGTTCCAGTAGCCGCGGTCGTCGCGAATTTTTTTGCAGTAGCCGCAGATGGGGATCAGCCCGCGCAAGGTCTTGTTCGCCTCGAGCGCCTCGGACAGCTTTTGGTTGGCGGCAATGAGTTCGTTGTTCTTGCGCACGATGTTTTCAAACGTGGCGAGCAGCAGATCCAGGATCTGGCTGCGCCCGGCGGTGATGGAATATTTTTGCCCGGCGTAGTTCACATCAATGCCCGACTGCGCGTTGACAACGTATTGGCCGGACGTGCGGTCGAGGATGTGGTGCACGCGCTCCAGCAGGCTGCCGGCATCGTAGGGTTTGATGCTGTAAAAATTCGCGCCGGATTCAAGTCCTTTGAAAATATCTGTCGGCTCCGAGAGCGAGGTGAGGAGCATGAAGGGAACGTCGCGAAATTTTTCCACGGCCTTCACGCGCTGGCAGAGCGTGTAGCCGTCCATGACGGGCATCATCACGTCGCTGATGATGAGCGCGGGCGCTTGCAGTTCGAGCAGGTCCAGCGCCTCGACGCCGTTGCCGGCCTGGGCGACTTGGTAACCGGCTTTTTCCAGGACGCGCCGGAGAAAGACAGCCTGCGGCAGGCTGTCCTCGACGATGAGGATGAAAGTTTTTCCGCCCGTGGCAGTCTGGGTTTGATGGCTCATGTTCGGCTTGGGTTGATGTCGAATCGCAATATGCTTCCAGCACGGAAGCTCAAGGTAGGCTTTCGGCGGAAAGCGGCGGGGCTTGAGAAGATTTTTGGCCGGACGCTTACGATCGTCGTCAGAATGAACCGGCTGCAACTGCGTCTTGCCCGGTCAGTGTGTTTGGTGCAGAGTTTTGCCGCTGATTTGAATTTTATATGAGCCTCCACCCACTCGCCGGAAAACCCGCACCGAAGGAATTGCTGATTGATGTCGCGCAACTCGAACGCAATTACTATTCCAAATCGCCCGACCTCGCCGACGCCAACCAACTCGTCAGCTTCGGCACGAGCGGCCATCGCGGCACGCCGGGCAACGGCACTTTCAACGAGGCGCACATCCTCGCCACCACGCAGGCCATCTGCGAATACCGCAAAATAAATTCCATCACTGGCCCGCTCTTCATGGGCAAAGATTCGCACGCCGCGTCCGCGCCCGCGCAGCGCACCGCGCTCGAAGTGCTCGCGGCAAATGGCGTCGAAACTTTTATTCAAGCGAACGACGGCTTCACGCCCACGCCTTCCATTTCCCACGCGATTCTCACGCACAATCGCGGGCGCACCAGCGGACTTGGCGATGGCATCGTCATCACGCCCTCGCACAATCCGCCGTCGGATGGCGGGTTCAAATACAATCCCACCAACGGCGGCCCGGCGGACACGGACATCACCGGCTGGGTGCAGAATCGCGCGAATGA
>JAYVQV010000553.1:0-3786 GCA_043776855.1 Limisphaerales bacterium
AAATCTTCGGGCAAAACCAGCTTACACCCGCTGTTTTTTGATTTCACAGTTTCAGTCATGTGCCGCCGTCAGAATTTTTGTCAACGCCACGAATTGTTCGAGGCTTAATTTCTCCGCGCGCTCCAGCGGCGAGATGTTCAGTTCGGTGAACGCGGCTTCGAGTTTTTCCTTCGGCCAGTCCTGCTTCAATAACTTCAACATCATCTTGCGGCGCTGGGAAAAAGATTTTTTTACGATCTTGCGAAACGTGGCGCGCAATTCCTCCGGCAGCAACGGCACGGCGCGGCGCACGAGCGTGACGCAGCCGGAGTCCACCTCCGGCGACGGGAAAAAACAGCCGGGCGGAATCTTGAACCACCCGCGCGGCTCGAAGTCCAGTTGCACCAGCAGCGTGAGGATGCCGTAATGGTCGTCGTCCGTGGCAGCCACGAGGCGTTGCACGACTTCAAGCTGGAGCGTGGCCGCGATCAATTTTGGCGCGCGGACACCGGCGGCGAGTTCCACGAGAATCGGCGAGGCGACAGAATACGGCAGGTTGGCGACGAGCTTCCAATCGCGCCAGTCGCGCGGCTCGCGTTTGAGGTAGGCGAGTGCGTCGTCGTGGATGAGGAAAAAATTGTCAGGATGATTGGGATTGTCCTCCCTCACCCCAGCCCTCTCCCCAAGGAGAGGGGGTTCATCGCTCCCGCGTTGGGACGAGTCCGTTGCCATCGGATTGACGGGAGCATCCGGCTCGCTCTGCCTCTCCCCGGGGGAGAGGGTTGGGGAGAGGGCGGGCGTTCCCTCTTTTGAAACCAAACCAAACCGCTCCGCCAAAAATTCCACGAGCCGATGATCCATTTCAATCGCCAGCACTTCACCCGCCTTTGCCACCAGCAGTTCCGTAAGCGGGCCGAGGCCGGGGCCAATCTCCAAAACCTTGTCCGCCTTGGTCAGTTCACCGGCGGCGGCGATGCGTTCAAGCTGGTTCGCATCGTGCAAAAAATTTTGCCCGAGTGATTTCGTGAGCTGGATGTTGCGCTTGGCCAGCAGCTCGCGCATTTCGGTAAGTTTCATCGGGAGAAATTAAAAGCCGGCTTGTATCCGTGGCGGGGAAAAACATCCGGCCTTGAGTTTGCCGAAGCCGCTGTTCAAAGTTTTTCCGTGGGTGTGAAGGGCAAACCCCGCTCGCCGTTGAAAAGTTTTTTCAACCGCTTGTCGCTGGAACTGCGTTCACGGCGGATGACGCCGGGCGCGACCAACTGGCTGCTCTCGCGGCGGGCGCGCCGACCTTTTAGCCAGTCGGCCCAACTGATTGAGCCTTCAATCGGGATGCAGGGGACTTTTAAGTTTGAGTTCATCGGCGACTTCTTTCACCAGCTTTTCGCACTCGGGAAGGTTACGATACTCCGGCAGATTCGCAAGCCGCCCGACTTCGTCCCAGTTCATTTCAATTTCACGGCGCATGGCCACGGCGACGAGAATTTTAGCGCACTTCCGCGCGGTGGGAGTTTCGCCGAGGTAGTAAGACATCAAGACCCGCTCGACGAGCAAATCTTCCGGCTTCATCACCAGAAAATTTCCGTATGGCCCCTCGATGCGGCGGAACGGCGTGCGCGCAAAACTTTCCGCCGGGCCGAGCAGGTCCAGATACATTCCGGCGACCTGCCAGTTGCGCGGGCCGCCTTCGGCTTCGAGCAACGCCATGACTTCGCGGCGTTCGGCGACGGAGAGCGACGCCCGGTTCGCGTGGCAAACGTCGAGGTCGCCGGAGGCATACGCGCCTTCTGTCAAAAATTCAATCGCCGAGCCGCCGACCACGACCAGTTCCACGCCGCGCTCCGCCCACAGCGCGCTGCACAGCGACGCGAGCTTCGCGCTTTTCAGCGTTGGGTCTTGCTCTGCCGTGATGTCGGCGAGCGCGGATTTGATTTTGACCGGATCCATTTTTTAGAGCCGCACGGGAATTTTTTTCTCCGCCAAAAACTTCTTCACATCACCGACGGTGTAAGTTCCAAAATGAAAAATGCTCGCGGCGAGAACGGCGTCGGCTTTTCCGGCCAACAAAACTTCCGCCATGTGTTCCAAGCTGCCCGCGCCGCCGCTGGCGACGACGGGGACGCCGACGGATTCGCTGACGCGCCGCGTGATGACGAGGTCGAAGCCAGCCTTCGTGCCATCGGCGTCAATGGAGTTCAAAACAATTTCGCCCGCGCCGAGCGCAACGGCTTTCTTCGCCCATTCCACGGCGTCGAGGCCGGTGTCTTTGCGGCCACCGTGCGAGAAGACGCGCCATTGATCTGGTGGCACAGGCATCTTGCCTGTGTGTGCCGAGAGCGAACTCACAGGCAAGATGCCTGTGCCACTCATTTTTTTGCAGTCAATCGAAACGACGATGCACTGGCTGCCGAATTTTTCCGCACCCTGCCGGATGAGTTCGGGATTGGCGATGGCGCTGGAGTTGATGGAAATTTTATCCGCGCCGGCGCGCAACATCGTGAACATATCGTCCACCGATTTAATTCCGCCGCCGACGGTGAGCGGCATGAAGCATTGGTCGGCGGCGCGCTCGATCACGTCCACCATCGTGCCGCGACCGTGCGCGGTGGCGGTGATGTCGAAGAACACCATTTCGTCCGCGCCCTGCTCGTTGTAGCGGAGCGCGAGTTCCACGGGGTCGCCGACGTTCCGCAGGCCGCCCTTCTCGGCGACGCCGAATTGGACGCCACGCGTCACTTGACCGTCGTGAACGTCGAGGCAAGGGATGACACGTTTGGCAATCATTCCGCTTAAAATGGCAGCTTTAACAACGAGTTGAAACTTTTTTTGAGCCGTAGCGGTCTTTCAAATGTCTGCTAGATTGGCAGGCAACATTTTGATTATGAAAAAACAACTTTGGATTTCATCGCTCGCAGGCATGGCGGTTTTATTAAGCGGCTGCGTGTCGCCGGACGGGCGGACGGACAACACCGGCACCGGCGCGCTCATCGGCGCGGGGACGGGTGCGTTCATGGGCGCGATGGCGGGCGGGCCGGAACACGGCGGCGGGGGCGCGCTCATCGGCCTGGCGGCGGGTGCGATTGCGGGCGGCCTCATCGGGCATCTCGTGGACCAAGATCAGGAACGGCGTTTGCGCGACCAGGCGCCGCAGACTTACGAGCGCGTGGATCAGGGAACGCCGTTGAGCCTCGCGGATGTGAAGGCGCTCGCCAAGGCGAGCATCGCCGAGGATGTCATCATCAATCAGATTCGAAATTCACGGACGATTTTTCATTTGAGCGCGGCAGACATCATCGAACTGCGGGATGCGGGCGTGGGCGACAAGGTCGTCAATTTTCTCATCAACACGCCGACGACCGTGGCCGCTGATGCCGCAAGCCAGCCAAGATATGTCGCCCAACCGCCGCCGGCCGCACCGGTGGAAACGGTCGTCATCACCCCACCGTTGCCGGGATATTTGTGGGTGGGCGGCGAATGGATGTGGCACGGCGGCTGGTATTGGTCGGCAGGACACTGGGGCTGCCCGCCGCGTCCTTCGGCGGTGTGGGTAACGGGTTCGTGGTCGCATGAATCGCACGGCTGGTGCGGTGAACGCGGACATTGGCGGTGAAATTTATTTTCGGAGCGCGGGCTTTAGCCCGCTTCAACCCTCTCATTGCAAGCCAGCTTGAAGCGGCGTAAACGCCGCGCTCCATGTCAACCTGCCTGCCCGCCGGGATGCGCGGCGAATTGCAGTTCGTAAAGTTTCTGATAAACCCCGCCGCGCTTCACGAGTTCGTCGTGCCGGCCTTGCTCCACGATTTTTCC
>JAYVQV010000554.1:0-3786 GCA_043776855.1 Limisphaerales bacterium
AATTTAATTTCATCAAGATCGCCGACGCCTACACCACCGGCTCGTCGCTGATGCCGCAGAAGAAAAATCCCGACATCGCCGAACTCGCGCGCGGCAAGAGCGCCCGCGTCATCGGCAACCTCGTCTCGCTGCTCACGCTGCTAAAAGGTCTGCCGATGACCTACAACCGCGATTTGCAGGAGGACAAGGAACGGCTGTTCGACACCGCCGACACCGTGCGCGCGACCGTGCGCCTCGTCGCCGCCATGTTGCGGCATACGAAGGTGAACGCCGCCGCCTGCGCCGCCGCCGCGAGTGATCCTACTTTGTTAGCGACGGACCTTGCCGATTATCTTGTGCTCAAAGGAATACCGTTCCGGCAGGCACATCACATCGTCGGCGCGGTCGTTGCAGATGTTGAAAAACATGGTCGCAGATTAGGCCGAGATCAATGGGGGCATTTGCTTGTAAAGCATATCGCAGATTCAAATTTTAGAATCTATGGCCCAAGCAAACCAGTTATTGGTCAAGCCGCACAGCGCGCGCATGTGAAATCACAAAACAAGAAATATGCGGAAGCTGCGGAAATTTTTGATTTAGAACGTGCGATGGCGAAACGCAACCTGACCGGCGCACCGGGAACCAAGGAAGTCGCGAAGCAACTGGCCAGATGGCGGGAACAGCTTTCGTGAAACTCTGAAATTATGGAATGGCTTGCGGAACATACAACTCATGGCGAAGCCGTCCTGGCTTGCATCAACATTTTGGTTGCGGCTGAAGTGATTTGGCTCGGAAGAAGAAAACTGGCGATAACAATTCCATGCACGTTGATTTTTTTATTTGTGGCAGCAATAGCAATTCCAAGCTGCATCCCAGCAAGACCAATCGTTTACCGCAATGCCTGTATAAACAACCTGCGGGAAATTGACAATGCAAAGGCTGAATGGGCAAAGACAAATCATAAATCGCCGAGCAATGTTCCAACCGAAGAAGACCTTTATGGGACAAACGGCACAAACGGAATCCTCCGCCGAAAACTTGTTTGCCCACGTGGCGGCACCTATACCTTCGGTTCAGCAAGTGAAAATCCAACGTGCAGTTTCGCGGACAAGGGCCACAAGCTTGAATGAAATCAAACCGCACAACTAAACTTACCCGTCGCCCGCCGATGGCTCGCGCCGGTGCGGTCAAGGGCCACGCGCCGGCCTTCCGTCTCGCGTTGCATTAATTCCGTCGTCCCTTCAGGACGTATTTTCACACGTTCACTTCCAGCCACTTCGTAGCTGGCTAATTTCCAATGTCACTCCGTGACAAAACTCGTGCCTAACGTTCCTCGTCGCGCGCGACGGAACTCGTGCCGAAGGCACAACCGGATATTAGCCAGACACGAAGTGTCTGGTAACGTCCCCCAAAATAATCTCCCCGTCCCGGCGGGACGGTGGAAACATCCGCGCCGCAATTCCGGTCGCACAATTCCACCGTCCTTCCAGGACGAATTATTTTTCGCCGTGACCAGACACTCCGTGTCTGGCTAATTTCCGGTGTCGCTCCGCGACCAAACTTCACTGTTTCCAACTTCACATTCATTCCACAAACTTCCCGACGCATGCCATCCACGCATTTAAGCCTGCATTTCCACATTGTCTTCAGCACGAAAGACCGGCATCCGTTCATTGCGGACGAATGGCGCGGGCGTTTGCACGAGTATCTCGGCGGATTGATTCGCGCGGCGGATGGAATTCCCGAAGCTATTGGTGGAACGGCTGACCATGTGCATCTGCTGGTTGGTTTGCGCGCGACTCACGCGCTGGCGATGTTCGTGCAGGACATCAAACAAACTTCGTCACGCTGGATTCATGAAACCATCGGCGTGAAAAATTTCGCGTGGCAACCCGGTTATGCCGCGTTCACTGTCAGCGTTTCCAATTGTGAAGCGGTCAAGGAATACATCGCCAATCAGGCGGAACACCACCGGACAAAAACATTTCAAGAGGAATACGTGGCGTTTCTCCAAAAACATAGCGTGGAATACGATGAAAAATATTTGTGGTGAAGGTTCCGCCGTCCTTTCAGGGCGGATTCATTTGCGCGATCAGACCAGACACTTCGTGTCTGGCTAATTTTCAGTTGTCCCTCGGGACGAAGAATTTTCCCCGGCCGAAAAGTCCGTGACATGGCGCGGCCGAAGGTTCACTTTTGCCGCGTTCACCCTGGTCGCCGGCGCGGTGCCGCGCATCCGATGGGTGCGATCAAACAAATCAACCACGGAAAATTATTATGCCCTACATCATGGTTCGTCACACAGTCGCCAACTACGCCAAGTGGAAGCGGGCGGTCAATGAGTTTGCCAAGTTTCGCAAAGCGTCCGGTGAAAAATGTTTTTACGTCTGCCGCGGCAGCGAGGATGCAAACGATCTGCTGGTCTGGTGCGAATGGGACACCACGGCGAAGATGAAAAAATTCGCCAAATCGGCGGAACTCCGCACGGCGATGAAAGACGCCGGCGTCACCAGCAAGCCGGACATTTCGTTTTACGGCAAAATGGAGGATTTGAGCATCAAGTGAGTTGATCGGGGCCTGCTCCCGGCAAGCAAGATGTTATGGCAACGGGAGCGGGCCAGCCTTCCGCGAGATCATCGGGCTAATTCAAGCCGCCCGCAGCGCGCGTTTGAGAATCCCAAGTAGGGCGCAGCTTTGTGTTTCTCCCCCGGGGTGTAAGGCCGGTGCTTTCGCTCTGATCCGAGTCTAGAACAAGCCCGGTTTGATCACCCTTCGTCGAGTTGATCGTCCTCTTACGCGGCCGCCGCGCGTCAAAAAAACGGCTGTTTCATTATGAAAAAGCCGTTTGAAAATAGTCAGGCGAACCGGATTATACTTTGCGGCGACGGGCCAGGCAGGTGGCCAGAGTTCCCATTCCGATCAAGGCCGGAGCGGTCGGCTCCGAGACGGCGGTTGCGGCGTAGAGCGCCCGGGAAGCCGTGCGGGGAGAGCCACCGGCGATCCGGGCGCGATAGTCACTGGGAGCGACCTGGTTGACGGATTTGAAAACGCGGGAGAAATAAAAGGGATCGTCATAGCCCAGCGCGGCCGCCACCTCCTTGACGTTCATCGCCGTCTCCGCCAGCAACCGGCACGCGTGCCGCATCCGCAGCCGGATAAAATAATCAATCGGCGCCGACCCGGTATGCCGTTTGAACAGCGCGAAATAGTGCGAGGGGGAAATATTAACCTGTGCGGCGAGGCCGGCCACTTGCAGCGGCTGGTCAAGATGACAGCTCATATAAGCGATGCTGCGCGCGATCTTGCGGAGGTTTTCCGCTTCGCAAACTTCCAATGGCCCCTGGGTGTTTGGTTCGGCACCCGCCCCATTCTTCCGGCCGGTCGCGCCCGCAGCGTGGCCGGAATTCTTGCCCGCCTGCGCGCGGGTCGTTTTGTCCGGGTCGCAAACAAAACCGGACGGCATGCTTAAAGTGAGCGCTTGAAAACTCATGCCGTGGCCGGTGCTCCAAAATGTTTCTGCATCACGAGGGCGATGATGCCGCGCAACCGCGGCAGCCGGGCCGGGCCGCTGGCGATGATCCGGGTCGTGGCGTGGGTGAAGGAACGTTGCTTTACCACTTCAGTGATAATGCGGTTGATGCGTTCCCAAGCACTGGTGATTTCTCCGACGACGACAATGAGGTCAGGTGCCAGCCCGCTGACCAGCATGGCCATGCCTCTTCCAAGATAGTGAGCCATTCGGTTAATCGTCGCCACCGCCTGCTCATCACCCTGCTCGGCGAGTCGCAGAAGTTTTGAAAATTCTTT
>JAYVQV010000555.1:0-3775 GCA_043776855.1 Limisphaerales bacterium
GGCAATGGTTTTCATCGCCGCAAAATGACAGTCCGGCTTCGCTTCGTCAAAAGGTTTTGCTTTAGCCGGAACGATGCAGTTGAACTGGGGAGCGCGCCCGCCTCGGGCGCAGCGGGTCGCGCCCACGCGACCCGCCCGAGCGGACGAAAACCAAACTCCATTCGATTGGCCTTCGTGCGTTCGGGTTCGGCGCGAGGGCGCGCCGAACTACAGCCGGGGCGGCTGTGCTCCCCCATTTCCGACTGCATGGTTTCGGTTTAATTTTGCAAACCATCGGCCTCCTCTCCCCGGCCCTCTCCTCCTCCGAGGGGGAGAGGGAGTGGAATCCAGCGCGAAGCACAACCGGGTCAAACCGTGTCAAGATGCACACATCTTGCGCCAGATTTATTCGTTTCCTTTGCGCCAACCACGCGCCATCATCCGCGCGTGATTGGCGCATTCCTCAACGCCCTTGGCATCCTGGCCGGCGCGCTCTTCGGTCTCACGGCCCGCGCCCCGTTGACCGCGCGCACCCAAAACTTTTTCAAGCTGGCGCTCGGCGTTTTCACTGTCGTCTTTGGGCTGAAGCTCGTGGTGGAAAACCTGAACGGCAATTTTCCCAACGCCGTGAAGGAATTGTTTCTCGGCGTGCTCGCCGTGGTGCTGGGCTGCTGGCTCGGCAAACTGCTGCGGCTGCAAAAAATTTCCAACCGCATCGGCCGTCACGCGGGGACGTTGCTCGCCGCCGCGCAAAAAAATCCGCCCGGCAAACCGGCGGACGGCCTGCTGGCCGGAACGATTCTTTTTTGCGCCGCGCCGCTGGGAATCTTGGGCGCGGTGGCGGACGGGCTGGCGGCTTCGGGATTTTTCTGGCTGCTGCTCGTCAAGGCGGTGATGGACGGGCTGGCGACGGCGAGTTTCGTGAAATTGTTCCGCTGGCCCGCGGCGCTGGCGGCGGTTCCGGTGTGTCTGTTTCTCAACGGCCTCGCGCTGGCCGCGCATTTCGGCGCGCGGCCGTGGCTGGAAGCCCACGCGCTCACTGCCTCGGTGAATGTCGCCGCCGGGTTGGTGGCGTGCGTTGTGGCGCTGGTGATTTTTGAGGTGCGCCGGGTGGAATTGAATAGTTATCTGCCCGCAATTTTTGTCGCTCCTTTGTTGAAACTTTTTCTCGGCTGAATACTCTAACCGACATGGGCAACAAACGGCGGGCAACTCCACATCAGAAGCAAATCCGTTTCCTGACGATTTTCTTTGGGGTCGTGCTGATTGCCATCGTGATTGGGCTGCTCCTGATGCTGAACCGCCCGCCCTCTTTTTAGTGAATCAGCCCGCGCTTCCGCAGCATCGCTTCCATCGCCTTGTCCATCAGATGATCCGCCAGCGGTTTCGTCGCTTCATCCAATGCGGCCACGGCGGATTTCAGCCGGTTCAAATCACCCGCGCCCGTCGCTGAATCTTCCGTGGCCAAGGCCGTTTCAACTTCTTTCGCGGCGGTGGAAACTTTTTCAACGTAGTCGGCTTCCAGTTCACTCGCGTTGCTGGCGAGCGCGGATTTCGTCGCGGCCAAAGCTTCCTTCGCCTTCAACTTCGATTCAATCCACCGGCGCACGGCCAGATCGTCAAAGGCGTGCTCCACGGATTCTTCCACCATCTGCTGCACCGCCGCGTCGTCCACGTCCACGGCGGATTTCATTTCCACAATTTTTTCTTTGCCGGTTTTGGTGTCACGGGCGAGAACGTGGAGAATTCCGTTCGCATCAATTTCAAATTGCACGCCCACGCGCGGCACGCCGCGCGGCGCAGGCTCGAACTCCAGCGTGAACTTGCCGAGGCTCCAGTTGTCCTTCGCGCGCTCGCGCTCGCCTTGCAAAACGTGGATGAGCATGTCGCGCTGAAAATCCATCGCTGTCGTGAACAGCTCGCCGGCCTTGAGCGGAATCGTGGAGTTGCGCGGGATTAAAACGTTCATCAAGCCGCCAAAAGTTTCAAGGCCGAGCGAGAGCGGGGTGATGTCGAGCAGCAAAACATTTTTGAATTCGCCGGAAAGAATCGCCGCCTGAATCGCCGCGCCGAGCGCCACGGCTTCATCGGGATTTTGCGACGTGTTCAACTGCGGGCCACCCGCCTGGTGATAATCCCGACCGAGCCGCAGGCTGCCGCGCGTCTCCTCAAAATCCGCGCAGCCAAAAAGTTCGCCAACAAATTTCCGCACCAGCGGCATCCGCGTCTGCCCGCCGACGAGAATGACCTGGTCTAAATCTTTTGCTTCCAGCTTCGCGTCCGCCAGTGCGCGGAGGCAGTGCGAACGGGTGCGGGCGATGATGTCGCGCGTGAGATTTTCCAGCTCGGTGCGGGTCAGTTGGTAGCTGAAGGAAAATTCCGGCGTGAGAAACGGCAGCGAGATTTCCACTTCGGTTTCAGAGGAAAGTTTTATCTTGGCCGATTCCGCCGCCTCGCGGATGCGGGACAAAAAAGTAGCGCCGCCGTCCCGGCTGCCGCCCAACGCAGGCGGGACGCCTGCGCTACTTTTGATTTTTTCGACCAAAAAATCCACGAGCGCCTTGTCCAGATCATCACCGCCGAGACGCGTGTTGCCATTCGTGGCAAGCACTTGAAACACGCCCGCGTTCAATTCCAAAATGGAAAGGTCAAACGTGCCGCCGCCCAAATCATACACGGCGATTTTTGATTTCTCCTTCAGCTTGTCCAAACCGTAAGCGAGCGCGGCGGCGGTCGGTTCGTTGACGATGCGCTCGACGGTGAAGCCCGCGAGTTCGCCCGCGCGCTTGGTGGCGTTGCGTTGCGCGTCGTTGAAATACGCGGGCACGGTGATGACGGCGCGTGTGACGGGTTCGCCAAAATAATCTTCCGCATCGCGTTTCAACTTTTTCAAAACTGCGGAAGAAATTTCTTCCGGCGAATAATTTTTGCCGTGGATGGGAATGGCCACCGCGCCGCCGTCGTTTTTGACAGGATACGTCACGAGCATTTCCTCGCTGGCAACATCCGCGCCGCGCCGGCCCATGAAACGTTTCGCGGAATAAACCGTCTCCGCCGGCTTCACGAGCCGCACGCGGTTCGCCTCGTGGCCAACCATCGGCGCGGCAGTGGCGGACGGAAAATGCACGACGGACGGCGTGAGGCGTCGGCCTTGGGCGTCCGCGATGACGAGCGGGATGCCGGAATCCACCGTGGCCACGAGGGAATTCGTGGTGCCCAAATCTATGCCGACAATTTTGCTCATGTGCGGCGAAGATTGAACCACGAATGGACGCGAATGAACACGAAGATTTGGCGGCGCGGACGCAGGTGGGTTTGATTTTTATCCCGAATTCCGAAGTTGGGCAGCGTCAGCCACCGGGTGGAACCGGCTTCCAGCCGGTTGAATTTGGCTTCCAGCCAAATTCCGTTCGCGGCGAGAATCGTCAACCGCCGTTCACGTTCCTGCGTGGCGTGGCCGTTCCGACGGTTTCCGGCAGGATGCCGGAAACAACCGGCTGGAAGCCGGTTCCACCCCCCACTCAATAATTCTATTTCGGATTTCGGGCTTAACTTGCCATAACGGTTTAAGTTTTCACCAAAAATTCCACGCCCCCTGCCACACCACCCACACGCCGAGCAGAAAATTCGTGATGGCGTGCGCCGTCATCGCGTCGCCGAGGCGGTTCTTCCGCAGCACCAGCCACTGATACGCCGCGCCGCAGACGATGCCCGCGAACCATTCGTTATGGGCAAAACCGAAGACGAACGCGGTGGCAAAAAAAGGCAGCGGCAAAAATTTATTCAGCGGCACGGA
>JAYVQV010000556.1:0-3761 GCA_043776855.1 Limisphaerales bacterium
GCGGCCTTAAGGTTGGCCGTGCTAGAGTCGCACCATGAATAGTGAAACCAAGCACACCGGACGCCGCTGGATGCTTGTGGACGACAACGAAGACATCCTCCTGATGATGTCCGCCATGCTGGAAAATTTCACGAGCGCCGAGATCGAGTGCTGCAACTCGCCGCAGTCCGCGCTGGCGGCGTTCATCCGCTCGCCCGACGGCTACGAACTGGTCATCACCGACTTCGAGATGCCCGGCATGGACGGCGTGGAACTTTGTCGTCGGCTGCACTCGATTTCACCCGCGCAGAAAATTTTTCTCGCCACCGGCAGCGGATTTTTCACCGAAGCGGCGGCGCGGCACGCGGGTTTCAGCGCGCTGCTGAACAAGCCGTTTCCGATGTCCACGTTGAAGGCGGCGCTGGCGGAAAATTTTTTGCAACGGGAAGAAAACTTTTCTCACGACTTAATCACAGCTTAAGGTTGGGTCAATTAAAGTGACCGCAGAATTTGCAGCAGTAAACAAACAACAAAACGAAAGATAAAAAATGAAAACGAAATCACTCCTCACGCTCGCCGCGATGCTCGGCGCGCTCTCCCTGACAGCCTTCGCGCAAGACGCCGGCGGCCCGCCGCCCGAAGGCGGTCCCGGCGGTCAAGGTCCCGGCGGTCAAGGCGGCAAAGGTGGTCAGGGAATGCGCCGCATGATGCCGCAACCCGCCATCATCAAAGCGCTCGACGCGAACAACGACGGCGTCATTGACGCTGATGAAATCGCCAACGCCAGTGCCGCGCTCAAGAAACTCGATAAGAATGGTGACGGCAAACTGACGCGCGACGAATACCTCGGCAAGCCGCCCGGCGGTGGTCGTCCGCCGATGAACGGCCAAGGTGGTCAAGGCGGTCCCGATGGCCAGGGCGGTCCGGGCAACGACGGCCCGCAAGGTCCGCCGCCGGGACAGCAATAAACTTCCGTTCGTGTGAACGGCAAGTCGGCGGGCTGGCAAAAGTTTCAGGTGCGAAGCCAGTCCGCCGATCTTTTTTTATTTTTCCGCGACAGCCACCGGAGTGACTTCTTCGCGGCAAAGAGATTTCCACGCGAACAACCCCGTGAGCAGCGCAATACCGCCGCAGATGAGGTAAGGCAGTTTCATGTTCACGAAAAAAAGCGTGCTGGCAAAAATCGGCCCGATCATCCGCGCCAGACTGCCGAAACTTTGCGCGACGCCGAGATTCGCCCCCTGTTCGTCTGCGGAAGATTTCAGCGAAATCATTCCGAAGACGGGCGGACGGTTCAGGCCGGAACCGATGGCGAGCAGCGCGAGAACGACCAGCAGTGCCGGCATGGTCGTCGCGAACGGCAGCGCGAACAGGCTGACGGCGTAAATCAACAAGCTGATGAAAATCAGTTTCGGTTCGCCGAATTTTTTCACGAGCCGCCCGATGACGCCGCCCTGCAAAATCGCCGAGATGAGTCCGCAGTAGGTGAACAGGTAGCCGACGCGATGGTTGAGTCCCTGGGCGTCAAAGCCGAGCGCGTGTTTAGCCAGCAGCGGAAAGGTGGATTCAAAGCAGGTGAAGCAGAACGTAGCAAAGAAAAAAATCAGGATGAGCATACCGAGCTTGGGCTGCGCGAGCGTGTGCGCCCACTGGTTGAGTTTCGGGCGCGGCGCGACGGGCGCGGAACTCGGCTGGCGGCTTTCGCCCAGGATGAACCAGCCGAGAATAAAATTGCCTGCACAGAAACACGCGGCGATCCAGCCCGGCCCCTGCCGTCCGAACAAATCCACGCTGAACGCGCCGATGGCCGGGCCGAAAATAAATCCAAGGCCGAACGCCATTCCAATCAAGCCCATCCGCGCGGAACGTTTTTCCGGCGGCGAAATGTCGGCGATGTAGGCGGACGCGACGGACAAATTCGCGCCACAGATGCCCGCAAAAATCCGCGAGATGAGAATCCACACCAGACCGGTCGTGCCGCCCATGCCGCACGCGACAGCGAAGAGCGCATACGAACCCGCCGCGCCGAGATTGCTGATGAGCATGACCGGACGGCGGCCAATGCGGTCGGATAATTTCCCCCATGCCGGCGCGAAAAGAAATTGCATCGCCGAGAACGAGGCGATGATGCCGCCGATGATGAGTCCCTTCGCGGTGAAATCCGGCCGGAAATTGTCTTCCGCATATCCGGGCAGCAGCGGCAGCACGATGCCGAAGCCGATGAGGTCAATGAAGACCGACAGAAAAATGACGAGGATGGAGGGTTTGCGATTCATTGAAATTTTCCGGCAGGGTCAGTTGTGTTCCCGGTTGAAGCCGATTCTCCGGCGCGGCGGCGCGGGCGGCGGTGTGAGCAGCGGCTGAAGTTTGAACCAGATTCCGCGCAGGGTTTGATCATGTTCCAGCAGTGTCTTGTCAATCTCCGCGAGGCGTTTAAGGATGGCCGCGTTCGCCGCAATCTGTTCGCGCATTTCCAAAAAGGCGCGCACAACATACACGCTCATGGCCACGGCCTGCGGGCTGTTAAGAACCATCGCCGCCATGATGGCTCCGTGTTCGGTGAAGGCGTGGGGCAATTGGTGGGAAAATTTCAGCCGGGCAAGGTGGTCGCAATTTGCGACCACCTCATTTTTCTCCGCGCCGGTCAGTTGAAAGATGAAACCATCCGGGAAGCGCGCAGCATTTCGCTTCACCTGTTCGTTCAACCGTTTCGTGGACACGCCGTAGATTTCAGCCAGGTTCAAATCCAATAGCACCTTCTCTCCCCGGATGGTGAGGATGAAGGATTTAAGCGCAGACTTGGGTTTTAGTTTGGCCACGCGCGAAAGTTAAATTGGTGGCGGTGAAAATGACAGAATTTTTCAGAATTAAAATCGGCGGCGAATAACTTTGTGAACAAGAAAAGCAACTTTGGCTTGCCGGGATTTTTTCAGTGGCGATGCTGGTCGCATGATTGATTCCGTTTCAGACAGCGCCGGAGCCGGGCCGGATTTGAAAAAAGGCCGTCGGCAAAAAACGCTCGCCGAACGCGGGGCCACGTTGCTGGACCGCCTGCCGCCACATTCGCCAGACATGGAAATGGGCGTCTTGGGCTGCATCCTGCTTTCGCCCAACGAGTGCATCGGCCTGTGTGTGGAGAAATTAAAAGATAACGGCAAGGAAGCGTTCTACGACCTGCGGCATCAGACGATTTACGAAACGCTGTCCACGATGTTCAATGCGCGCCAGCCGGTTGACCTCATCACGGTGCAGCAACATTTGAAAGACCGGCAACTGCTCGAACAAGTCGGCGGCATTGCCTACCTGTCACAATTGCAGGACGCAGTCCCCAGCGCGGCGAACCTCGCCTACTACCTCGACAAAGTTCTCGAAAAATATTTGCTGCGCCAGATGATTCAGACGTGCAGTGGTGTCATTGGGCGGATTTACGACTACGAGGGGGACGTGGAAGAATTGCTCGACCAGGTGGAGAAGGAAGTTCTCCGCGTCAACGAATCGCGCGCCCAAGGCGTCATGGTTCCCGTCAACACGCTGGTTCACGAAGCCATCGCAACGATTGAAAATTATTTTGGACGCAACGGCGAAATCGGCGGGCTGGCCACCGGCTTCGCGGACTTGGACAAGATGACGGACGGCTTTCACGGCGGGGAAATGATTGTCATCGCCGCGCGTCCCTCAATGGGAAAAACCTCGCTCGCGATGAACATCGCCGAGCACGTCGCGCTGGAACTCAAGCTGCCGGTGGCGGTGTTCTCGCTGGAAATGAGTTCGGCGTCGCTGAT
>JAYVQV010000557.1:0-3757 GCA_043776855.1 Limisphaerales bacterium
GATTCATAAACGTCGAGCGAGGCGTTGATGACGTCCTTGATTTTGCCGCTGCGAACTTTTTCATTCAGTCCCGCGACCGTGTCCACGCCATGCTGACGATTCCACGCCAAAGTTTCTTCGATGCGTGCTTTGGGAAAGCCGTTGCCGGAAAACTGTTCCTTCGTGATTGCTCCGTCGCGCAGCCAGTGGCGACCCCAGCGGTAACACTCGTAGGCATCAGCAGTTTTCTGAAAACCAAAACTGCGCAACGTGTGCAGCACCTCGTCCTGGATCGTCTCGATGGTCGGCGGGAAGTTGGAGATGAAATGCTGCGGGTTGGAATTGAGGCAGACCACCGCCATATCGCCGAGAAAGCCGGCCACGTCCGCGTCGGTTTTTTGCGCGAAGAAAATTTTATCATTCACGCCCGGCAGAAAATCCTGCTGAAAACCGCCGATTGATTCTGCCGCGCGGGCGATGGCCTTGCAGATGCGTGTGGCATCAAAGCGCACCAGCGCGCGGTTGCGTTTCTGGATTTTAACGATGCGGTTCTGGACGGCCATGCGAAAATTGTAGCGCATCACCTTTGCGCGACAATACGGATTTCGGACGCAACTGCTTCCTTCTCCCCTCGGAGGGGAGAAGGATTGAGGATGAGGGGTGGAAATATTTCAAGTGGCTCACAAATTATACGAGTGCGTCCGGTTGGCTTCCACCCCTCACCCCGGCCCTCTCCCCTCTGAGGGGAGAGGGGGAAATCTAATGCCGCACTCGTATATTTTACAAAAAGGGGAAATCGTGGAGCAGGGGACGCAGGCGGAATTGCTGGCGCGTGAAGGGCAATTTTACCGGCTGGCAAAACTTCAGGCCGTGGCGCAGTAGTGGGACGGGCGTCTCGCCTGTCCAGTTCATGTTTGAATCAACGCTGGAGAAATTTCGGAAAACCGCCGAGGCGCCGAGAACGCAGAGCGGCGCAGAGTTTTGATCTGGTCAGGGTGTGGAAAGTTGTCTGCCGAATACTTTAGTTTTCTCTGCGCGCCTCTGCGTTCTCCGCGTCTTTGCGTTTCTCCGGCTGGTTGATACTCAACTGGCGAGACGCCTCTCCCGCTACTTTTTCTTTTTCGCGGCGGCGAGGGCGATGGCCTTGCGCGCCCAGACGGTCAGTTCGTGCGGTTGTTCCAGAATTTCCGGCGACCCTTCGTGATAGGCCATCGTCATCACCTTGCCCTTCATTTCGTAGGTGAACGGCCCCATGCCGCGCGCGGTGAAATCTTTTTCCGTCGCGGCATCGGTTTTGAAAAACAATCTGCCCGCGTCGAGAATGCCGAAGAATTTTTCGCTACAATAAATCCCGTGCGCGCCAAACATCGCCTTCGTCCGCAAGTCCGGCCGCTCGCGCAACTGGTCGAGCACGAATTCCTTGAACGAGTCGTCAGGCATGGCGCGGCACGCTGGCGGTGTAGAGCATCTGCCCCTGCGCGTCCATCATCCGCACGTCCATTTTCTCCGCTGCCAGCGCCACGGTGACGAAGCCGGGCGTGCTGCCCTTGGAAAATTTCGTGTGCTTGGTTTTTTTGGTTCCGCGCACATTCGAGCCGGCCCCGGAGCAAAACAAGTTCACCTTGCCCGCCTGCAAGTGTTGCAGGTCGTGGTCGTGGCCGTTGAAGTAAGCCTGCACGCCGTATTTTTCCAGCAGCGGCAAAACGTGTTTGATGATGTAGGGCGTGTCGCCGTGGACGCCGCCGGAATAAACCGGATGATGCGCCACGAGAATTTTCCACGGCGCGGTGGACGCGGCGAGGGATGATTCCAGCCACGTCAGTTGTTTTGAGATGTTCTGATCTTTTAACGCCTCTGGTGTGACCGTCTTGTCGTCCTCCGCCTTCGCCATCGGCGTGGTGTCGAGAAAGAAAAATTCGGCGGCGCTGCTGCCGTTAATTTTTTCCGTCCGTTTGAAATAGCGCGCGGGCATCTTCCAGCGTTTGCTCCTCTGGCTGTAATCAATCTGCGCCTGGCAATTGCCGTGGTAATCGTGGTTGCCGAGGATGGCGTGCCACGGCACTTGCAGCGACGCGGCGGTATAAACTTTTTCAAACGAAGCCTGCCACTGCGAATCGTTCACGGACTTGACGCCGTGCTCGTAAAAATTATCGCCGACGGAGACGACAAACTTTGCGTCAATCGCGGCGGCGGCGGTTCCCATCTGTCCGGCCACTGCAAGCTGTTCCTTCTGGCCTTCACGACCCCAATCGCCGAAGACGAGGAAGTTCAGCCCCTCGTTCCGTGCATCGGCGGCGAACAGCGAGCGGGGAAAAACCGCGCCCATCGCCGTCGCTGACGTAGCGACGAAGAGGGTGCGGACAAATTGGCGGCGGGATTGTTTCATGGCGAAAATAAACTCGCGTAAAATAACCGTCCGCCGCCGAGGCTGTCCATCACGAAGCTGCGGTGGCGATTTTCGCGCTGCGAAAACCCGCGTGGTGGGTCGGCTCGCGCTGCGAGCCGACGATAGTGGGACAGGCGTCTCGCCGGTCGTGTTCCAAGCATGAACTGGACAGGCGAGACGCCTGTCCCACTACTGCCGGACGACTATCAACTCATCTCTTCCCGTTTTCCGGTTTGCCCTGCGCTCCAATTTCAGAGATAGTCTGCATCCGCTTTTTGCGGAAAATTATGAAACCCCAAGTCGAAATCTACGACACGACCCTGCGCGACGGTTCGCAGGGCGAAGGCATCAATTTCTCGGTCGCCGACAAACTGCGAATTGCCGAGAAGCTCGATTCTTTTGGCGTTCATTACATTGAAGGCGGCTGGCCGGGTTCCAATCCCAAGGACATCGAATTTTTTACTCAAGCCAAGAAGCGCAAATTTAAGAATGCGCGGCTCGCCGCGTTTGGTTCCACCCGCAAAAAAAATACGCCGGTGGAACAGGACGATCAAGTGCGTTTGCTCATCGAAGCCGAAACGCCCGTGGTGACCATCTACGGCAAGACTTCCATGCTCCATGTGAAGGAAGTTCTCCGCTGCACGCCGGAAGAAAATCTCGCGATGATCGGCGACACCGTGCGCTTCCTCAAAGACCACGGCAAGTTCGTCATCTACGACGCCGAGCACGCGTTCGACGGTTATAAGCTGAATCCCGAATACGCACTCGACACCTGGCGTGCAGCGGAAAAAGCGGGCGCGGATTTTGTGGTGTTGTGCGACACGAACGGCGGCTGTCTGCCGCAGGAAATCGCGGCCATCACCAAGATCGCCCTCGGCAAATTGAATTGCAAAATTGGCATCCACACGCATGACGACATCGGCCTCGGCGTCGCGAACGCCTTGGCGTCATTGGACGCGGGCGCGGTTCACGTTCAAGGCACGATCAACGGCTACGGCGAGCGCACGGGCAATTGCAATCTGACGAGTGTGATTCCTTGCGTCGCATTGAAGCTGAAAAAAACTTCCATCCCCGCGAAGTCGCTGGCGAAGTTGAAGGAACTTTCCATGTTCGTGGATGAAGTCGCGAACCTGCGTCATAACCCGCGCCTGCCGTGGGTGGGTTCGTCCGCGTTCGCGCACAAGGGCGGCGCGCACGTCAACGCCGTGCAGAAACTTGCGTCGAGCTACGAGCACATCAATCCCGAACTCGTCGGCAACGAGCGCAACATTCTCATCAGCGATCTCGCGGGCCGTAGCAACATCGTTATCAAGGCGCAGGAACTTGGTTTCAAACTTACGAATGAAACGCCGGAGTTGAAGCCGATTCTGAATCGCGTCAAGGAACTGGAAA
>JAYVQV010000558.1:0-3747 GCA_043776855.1 Limisphaerales bacterium
TGCTGGTGGGCGGCGGCGACAAGCGGAGCCAGCCGCGCGACATCCGCCGCGCGCAGGAACTGTGGCAACAATTTACAAAATATGCGTCTTAAAAATTACAGAGATGATTTGAACAAACGGCTGCGCCATCCCGAATACGCCGCCGAGTATCTCGCACAAGTGCTGGCGGAAAAGGACAACGCGGCGTTCCTGATTGCGCTCAAGGACGTGGTGGAGGCGGGCGGCGGCGTGGGCAGTCTGGCCGGGCGCGTGGGACTCAAGCGGCCCAGCCTTTACAAAATTCTTTCCAAGAACGGCAACCCGACTTTGGAAACCTTGCGGGAAATTTTAGCGCCGCTCGGTTTGCGTGTGTCCGTGGCTTTGGCTGAAGCGGCTTGAACGCGCGCCGCCGCCGAGCGTGAAATTATCGCCCTTGGTGATGCGCTTGTGGCCGTCGGAATCCAGTCCGAGGCCGAGCATCTGGGCTTTGCGTTTCTTTTTGGCGTTTGCCATGTGCAAAAAGTAAAGCCCGTCAGCGGAGTGGTCAAGGACAGCAGGAACTTTCACTCAAAGTCGAAAACATTTAAGGATGGAAAAGGCGGAAAAATGAATTTCCCATGATTAGAGAATTGGTTGCGAATTTAGTAGTTCCGTTATCACCGATGATTCCGGTGAAGTTCGTCCAATTAAGAATGATTAAATTAGTGTTTTGCTGCAATGTCCAGCCCGCCCACCCAGTCCATTCTGATGGCCATGAAACAACAAGGTTATTGCTTGATCGCTTGAATGACAGCCTTGGCGTGAACGTCAACGAGTTCGTAAATATTGAAAGCGTGTTTGTCCCAGTATTGGCACTGATTAGGTCGAGTCTGCCTTCGCCATTCACATCCGCTGCCGTGACTGAATTTGGCTTGCTGCCAGTGGTCAGCGAGGTCGCGATAGCGAAACCACCGCGTCCATTGTTAGTCAACACTGTTAATGTATTTGCGTTCTTGTTGGCACTGACCAAGTCCACATTGCCATCCCCGTTGACATCGCGCGCAATGACGGCGTAAGGAGTAGATCCAACAACCGGCACGGAGGATAATGTGAATTGTCCACTGCCATTATTTGTAAGAACTGAAAGCGTGTTATCGCCAGAATTTGCGCTGATTAAATCAATTTTGTTATCGCCATTCACATCCCCGCTGCTGACCATTAAAGGGTAAGCGCCAACGCTTGGCGAAAACGCTAGCGTGAAACGCCCACTGCCATTATTGGTCAAGATTGAAAGCGTGTTGTCATAAAAGTTGGCGGTAATCAAATCCACTTTATCATCACCATTAACATCCAAGGCAATGACGCAATTAACCCCACTGCCAACATTGAGTGTGGCATTGGAATAAAAAATACCACTGCCGTTATTGGTTAGAATCGAAAGCGTATGATAATTCGGAAGACCTCCGGGGTTGGCGCTGATCAAATCTAAAGCGCCGTCACCGTTGATATCCGCTGCTGCCACTGAGACGGGGTTGTTGCTTACGATAAGTGTGGCGTTGGATACGAAAATTCCGCCCCCACTATTCGTAAACACCAAGAGCCTGCCGACGTAGTTCGGAGAGCCGGTGGTCAGTGCGCAGATCAAATCAACTTTGCCATCGCCATTAAGATCTGTCGCTAAAAGTGAGTTTATAAAAAAACCCGTGATGCCCGCTTTAAGCGTAGTGTTGGAGCCAAAGCCGCCGCTGGCGTTGTTCGTCAACACGGTTAAAAGATTCGTAATTCCGCTCACGCTTATCAAATCCATTTTGCCGTCAGAATTAACATCTGCCGCCACCGTCAAAACCGGATTTGTGCCAACAACCGGTAAAGATGAGATGATGAAGCTTTGCGCGTGCAGCGGGAGATTGAGAAGTATAAGTCCCAGCCCAACAACCAGAACTTTGTTTAGCCACGCATTCATGGCCTAAACCATGTGATTTTTATGGCAGAAGTCAAACGATTCATTCTGCAAACGAACTAAATTCTTCGCAGCATTGCGGGCACTTGATAGCAAATCACATTCTACGTTAAACGGGGTCAGGCATTTTTCGCTGACATAAATTAAATTTGCACCGTCAGTTTTCCCCATTATCTCCCCCATCAAGTTTCAACAAAACGGTGCGGCGACTTTCACCCATTCTTCGGGCGACGGATAATTCGCCGTGCCGCCAGCCCAGCAGCTTTGCAGTGGCCGAGGCAGATGAATTCCTCCGTGAGCGCGCGTCCGCATCCGCGCGAGACGCCGGTGATGAGGATGGTTTTCATATTTGTTTGCTGAATTTAATCGTTGGTGGACTTTTCGCGCTGCGAAAAGCCCGTCGCCGAGTCCCGCAGACGCGGGATCAGGCGACGGAAATCGCAGGCCGAGAATCAAACTGTTTTCGTTGCGCCCGCACCGACGCGGGCGCTACTCGTCGCAGCGCGACGAGTTCCACCGCCCGGTTTCAATCGCGCGGGTTGAACTTGGATTCCTTCGCGAGCTGTTCCCATAATTTTTTCTGCGCGTCGGAAGTCGCGGCGGGGGCGACGATCTTGGTGACGACGTGCAGGTCGCCTTCCTTGCCGAGGCCGCGTCCGCGCACGCGGAGTTTCTGGCCGCTGGCGGTGCCGGCGGGAATCTTGATGCTCACGCGGCCATCCAGCGTGGGCACGGCAATCTCCGCACCAAGCGCGGCTTCCCACGGCGCGATTTCCAGTTCGTGGATGAGATTGTGTCCGTCCACCTCGAAGTCGGGATGACGCGCAAGTTTTACGCGCAAATATAAATCGCCGCCATTTTCACCGCGACCGGCGATGCGCAACTTTTGTCCCTCGGAGATGCCCGCAGGAATTTTCACCTGATGCGAGTCTGCGCCGCTGGCGTGCCGCACGGTGACGGTGCGGAGCGAGCCGCCGCGCGCTTCTTCCAGCGAGACGAGGATGTCGCCCTCGACATCACGGCTTTCCGGTGCTTGCGCGCCAAAATTTCCCGGCTGGCCGCCGCCCATCCGCGAGCCGAACAGTTGCTCGAAGAAGCTGCTGAAGCCGGTGCCGCCGAATTCAAATGACTGCGTTCCGTTGCCGCTGGGGCGTCCGTTGCGAAAGGCTTGATGCCCGCCGCCGAAGCCGCCGTGGCCGGGCGGGGGACGGAATTCCGCGCCGGATTTCCAGTTCGCGCCGAGTTCGTCGTATTTGCTGCGCTTGGATTTGTCGGAGAGAACTTCGTAGGCCTCATTGATCTCCTTGAATTTTTCCTCGGCCTTCTTTTTATCCTTCGCCACGTCGGGGTGAAATTCGCGCGCGAGCTTGCGGAAAGATTTCTTGATGTCGGCATCGCTCGCGGTGCGCGGGACGCCGAGGCTCTGGTAATAATCTTTGTATTGAACAGCCATCGTTGGGTTGCAGGTTACAGGTTGAAGGTTGGAAGTTCAACTGTGCGTCGCGCCGGGTAGTGGATGGAGCGCTGCGACGGGTTTGACCCTCATCGTCATCCTCATCCTCATGCCATCCTCACTTGTTTTGAGGATGACGATGAGGATGACGATGAGGATGACGATGAGGATGACGATGAGGATGACGATGAGGATGAGGATGAGGATGAGGATGAGGATGAGGATGAGGATGAGGATGAGAATGATTTCCCCTAGAAAAATTCCTCGACTTGGCGGGGCGCAGGTTTAACTTCGCGGGCATGAGCGCAATCTTCCTCGGCAGTGTCATCGGTTTCATCACTTGGTTTCTTTCCCGCTACCTCGTGGGCGGGCTTTA
>JAYVQV010000559.1:0-3731 GCA_043776855.1 Limisphaerales bacterium
GAAGCGGCGCTCTCCAAGAGCTTGAGCTTGCAGGTGGTTTTGAGCGACAGCTACAACAGCGAACCGGCGCTCGGCCGCAAACGCAATGACGTGAAACTCATGAGCGGTGTGGTGTATAAATTCTAAAATGGAAAACCAAACGGCGGCGGGAGAGCAATCTCCAGCCGCCGTTTTTGTTTTTGAAAAAAACTACGGTGAAAGCCGTTCAATCTTCCACGCGCCATCCGCCTGCCGCGAGTATTGCAGACGGTCGTGCAAACGGCTGGGACGCCCCTGCCAGAATTCAATCCGCTCCGGCGATAAAATAAATCCGCCCCAGTTCGGGGGCAGGGGAACGTCGCCGGGAAATTTCTTTTCCAGCTCCTGCCATTTCTTTTCCAGCGTCGCGCGGTCGGCGACAACTTCACTTTGGTTCGATGCCCACGCGCCGATCTGGCTGCCGCGCGGACGGCTCTTAAAATATATTTCCGACTCTGCCGTTGGAAGCTTTGTCACGCTGCCCGCCACGCAAACCTGCCGCTCCAGTTCCGACCAAAAAAAAGTCAGCGCCGCGTTCGGGTTTTCCGTGAGTTCGCGGCCTTTGCGGCTGTCGTAATTCGTAAAAAAAATGAAGCCGCGTTCATCCACGGTTTTCAGCAGCACGGTGCGTGACGAAGGTTTTCCGTTTTTGTCCACTGTCGCGAGCGTCATCGCGTTGATGTCCGGCGGACGATGGTTGCAGATGGCGCTCCAGAGTTTGACGAGCGCGATGCCGATTTTGCGCCAGCGGCTTTGAGACTTTTCACCGGTCGCCGCTTGAAACCACGACTCGAATTGCGCGAAAGGATTTGGATTCAACTGCGCGCGGTCGAGCGAGTCGTGCCGGTAATCTTCGCGGAAGTCGGACAGGTTCATTTTACATCGAGCGGAAAACCGTCAGGCCCAGCGCCACGACGAATAGCGCGAACGCCAGCCGCAAACCGCTGCCGAGACGCACGCGGGATTCATTCGCCGTCGCCCAGTTCAGCACGTCGCGCAATCGCCACGGCGTGATCGTGAGCCAGATGCCCGCGATGATGAGCACATACGCCCACGCCTGAATGACCAGCACGAACGGCGATTCGCCGAGGTGCGGACGCCCCGTGTCCACCATCAATTTGCCGAGCAGCAGCAGCACCACCGCCAGCCCGCGCACCGCGAGAAAATCCTGGATGAAGATGCACGACAGCACGCCCACGGCGATGAATCCGCCCATCATGTAAGGCTTCATCGAGGTGAAATCCGCGATGGGTTCCACGTTCACATTCCACACGAACCACGCCGTGCCGAGCAGCATCAGCGCGATACCGATGGGCAGGTTGCGGGGAAATTTCTTGGCGGCATCGGCGAATTTCGCCGGGCGCGCGAGGGCGTAAACCTGCGGCACACTCATTCCAACGCCGAGCAAAATGGATAACAACGACAGTTTCATCTTATGAAATTAAACCACGAATTCACCCGAATAGACACGAAGAAAATCAATCCGTTCATTTGCCGTAGTGGTGGCGGTTTTCGCGCTGCGAAAACCCCGTCGCCGATTCCGCGACAGCGGGAGTCAGGCGACGGCTCCGGCCTCCTTCGCCCCTCGGAGGGGAGAAGGATTGAGGATGAGGGGTGGAATCATTGCCGGTGACTCACAAAAAACGCGCGTGCCTCTGGTGCAATTTCACCCCTCACCCCGGCCCTCTCCCCTCCGATGGGAGAGGGAGAAGACTGCCTGCTCCGCAGGCAAAATTTGTCGCAGCGCGACAAACTCCACCGCTTCATACTTGTTCACTTCCCCGACTCACCCAGCGTTTTCAATTGCCGGTCCGTCACCAAGCCGACGAGGCCATGCTGCACCACCAATTCTTTCGCCTTCGCCTGCCGTTCCGGTTTCTTGGCGTATTCAATGTCCAGCACCGGCTTGTGCGCGGCCATCATCGGCGCGAGGGTTTGCAGCCGGAATTTTACATCGGCGGCTTTCTGAAGTTTGTCGCCGTTGGTGAACAAATCTTCCACGCCGACCGCGTCCGCCGTGGCGAGAAAGTCCGCGTGCGCGAACAGTTGCGTGCCGTTCTGCGGGATGATGAGTGCGGCGGAATTTATTTTGCGCGCGCGGGCGGCGACGGCTTTCACCCAATCCACCATGTCGCGGCGGTAACTTTGTTTCGTTTCCGGATTCACGCGGTCATCAATGAAATTTTTCCCGTCCTGCTCGAAGGTTTCAAATCCGTCCACGATGTCGAGATACACGCCGTCGAAACCGGCGGCCATGATCTTGTCCACGTCCGCGAGGATGAGTTGCTGCCAATCCGCCTGCCAGTAGCGCACGCGATAGTTTCCTTTCCAGTCAGGATTCTCCGCGAGCAAAAAGGCTGGCGCGTTCGTGCGCCACGAGGTTTGCCAGTAAGCGCGATAATCCTCCGCCTCGCCGATGGAAAGATACGCGATGATTTTGCGTCCGGCTTTTCCGGCGCGCATTGCGGACAAATCATTTGTCGTCCACGGCTCCTCGCTGCTGAAACGGGCGTCGAGCACGATCCAATCGCGACCGCACGCCGCGAGTGTGGCGACGGCCTCGGCCTTGGATTTCGCCAGCGTATCCGCCTGCAAGACGTAGGCGAACGAGGCGGGGGCTGATTGCGCGTGGGAAATGAAACCGACGGTGATCAGCAAGATGGATGACAATAAAGTTTTCACCGGAAATCGTCCGCATCCAAACCACTGCCTTCAATGATACTCTTGAGCGTGCCGATGGGGATGGGTTTGCTGCCGTGTATGGCCACGATTACCTGCCGACCATTGGCGTGACGCCACTTTTGGTGACTGCCGGTTTGCCCGACCAATTCAAAGCCATGCAGCCGCAAAACTTTGATGACTTCCTTGGCGTTGCAGACTGGAAACCGACGGCTCACGGCAGGGCGAGTTCCATGAGTTTCGCGCCCTTCGCAAGTTTCATCGGCGCGGGTTCAAACCATAGGGCGAGTGCTTGCTTGGCATTGGTAACGGCCTCGGCCTCGGTGTCACCGGCAGAAGCGCAACCGGGCAATTCGGGGAAAACCGCTGACCAGCGTTTGGTTTCGGGGTCGTGTTCGACCAGCAGTCGCAGTTTCATGGCGGCAATCTAGCTGCGATGCTAGGGCAAGGCAACCCTCGAACCGTCTCACAAATTCACAATCGCCGGATCGCCGTAGAGCGTGAAGGAGCCGGTGCATGAACAAAGTTTGACGTTCGCCGAGGGCGCATTATCTTTGCGGCATGAACTTCAGCGTCGTTTTTGAAAAGGTTCAAGATGCCGGTTTTCCTGCCGGTTATTATTACGCGCATATTCCGAGCGTGAATCTCACCACGCACGGCTTGGGCATTGACGGTGCGCGCGCCGCCGCCGCCGACCTGCTCAAGTTGTGGGTGACGGAGAAACGCGCCAACGGCGAGACCATTTCCGCGCCGACCGAATCATTGTTCTCAACGCTCGAACTTCCCGACGATGCCCTACAAAGCGCGTGAGGCCCTGACAAAATTGCAACGCGCGGGTTTCGTCATCAAGCGGCAATCCGGTTCGCACGTCGTCCTGCGCCACACCGATGGCCGTCAAACTTATGTCGCGATGCACCCCGGCGATATTCCGACGGGAACTTTCCGCGCGATTCTGAAACAGTCCGGCTTGAGCGAGGAAGAATTCAAAAAGCTCTGACCGCCTTACAAATTCACAATCGCCGGGTCGCCGTAGA
>JAYVQV010000560.1:0-14745 GCA_043776855.1 Limisphaerales bacterium
CCTTCCGCCTTCACAAATTCCGCGCCCGCCGCAACGAGTTTTTTTGCGTTCGTCACCGCGTCGGAAATTGTCTCGTAGCTTTTGAACGGCAGATCGCCGCCGAGCAGCGCGTTCGTTTTTGCGCGGGCGGCGGCGCGGACGTGATGCTCCATCTCCGCCATCGTGACGTGCGTGGTGTCGGGATAACCGAGCACAACCATGCCGAGCGAATCGCCGACGAGCAGCAACGGCACGCCACATTCGTCCAGCAGCTTCGCCATCGGAAAATCGTATGCGGTGAGCGCGGCAATCTTCTCGCCGCGACTTTTCATCGCGCAGATTTCGGCGGGAGTAATTTTTGAATTCATTTTTCAAACCACGGATGGACACAGATTAACACGGATAAAAAATCCGCCGGAGCGCGGCTCTGTGAGCCGCAGCAAGTTTCAAACTGCTTTAACTTCCCAACTGCTGCGGGTCATAGACCCGCGCTCCGTAATCTGTGTCCATCCGTGTTTATCCGTGGTTAAAACTTTTCAGCAATTCCTCCGGCGTGGTCGTCGCCGTGCCGACTTTGCCGACGACGATACCGGCGGCGTGGTTTGACAAAATCGCCGCTTCAACCGGCGAGGCGCCCGCCGCAATCGCCAGCGTGAAGCTCGCGATGACCGTGTCGCCCGCGCCAGAAACATCAAAGACTTCCTGCGCGACCGTGGGAATATGAAATGGCTTATGCCCGCGCTGGCAGAGCAACATTCCGAGTTCTCCGAGCGTGATGAGCAGCAGCGCGGGATTCAATTCCTTCAGCAACCGTTCCGCGACCAGCATGAGATTTTTGTCTGCGAACGGATTCGCGTTCTTCGTTTCATCCGGCAAGTCCGCCAGTTCAAACGCTTCTTTGCGATTTGGCGTGATGAGCGAAAGGCCGTTCAGATTCAGGTGATGCACCGGCTTCGGGTCGAGGCTCAACCACACGCCGCGCTGACGGCACAGCGATTTGACTTCGTTCAGCAACATCTGCGTGACGACGCCCTTGCCGTAATCACCGACGATAACGGCATCCGCCTTTGCCAGTTTTGATTTGAATTCCGACAGCAATTTCGCCGTGGTCTTGGCATCCAGCGCGCCGCGCGTCTCGCGATCCACGCGCACGACCTGCTGCTGGTGCGCGACGATTCGCGTCTTGATGCTCGTGTGGCGCGCAGAATTTTTCACCAACCCGGTGCAGCCGATGCTTTGCGCAGCCAGAAGCTTTTGCAACTTGCGCGCCGCGTCGTCGTTGCCGATGGCACCGAAAATTTCCGTCGGCACGGCGAGGTCGGCGAGGTTGCGGGAGACGTTGGCCGCGCCGCCGGGCATGAAGCTCTCGCGTTGAAAATCCACGACCGGCACCGGCGCTTCCGGCGAAATGCGCGAGACGCCGCCCCAGATGAATTGATCCAGCATCACGTCGCCGACGACGAGGACGCGGGTTTTAGTTGCGGCGGATAAAATCTGCCGCACGCGCGGGACGGAAAGTTTGCTTGAGTTCATTTTCAACGATAAATTTCCCGGCGATGCCCGATGGCGTAGATGACAACTTCCTTTTTCGCGTCATCAATCGTGTAAATCACACGGTAATCACCCGCCCGAATCCGCCAACCATCGCGCCCGGAAAGTTTCACTGCGCCAGGCGGACGAGGGTTGGCCTCAAGTGCAAGCATTGCACGGGCGATACGGGTTTGGACATTTTCGGGCAACCGACAAAGGCTTTTTTTTGCGGGCGTGTGAATGGTGACCGTGTAATTCATGCCCTGATTTTATCTGGTTTTAGAAAATTACGTTATGTAGCCGCTACGTCATTCATGGCGTCACACTTTTATCTTGGCTTGCTTCAGAAACAGTCGTAGCCCCGTCGGCTTTTCGTCCGCTACTTCCTGTTTTGCTTCGTCAAACAAGCGGACATCATCCATTGCCTCGGTTTGCTGGCGCTCAAGCTCTAGCCGCTTGAGCAGCTTGTTTTTTTCTCGCACCGGCAGCGCGTGAATCTCTTTCAAAATCGTGGTCGCAGTCATGTGGAAAAAGTGTCAGCAGTTCGCGCGCAAGTCAACCCGCAGCTTCAATTCAAAAATCCCGTCAACGGACTTGTCGCGCTCGCCACTTCACTTTGCGCGCCGAGGCCGTTTTCAAACGCGCTGCGTCCGGCTTCCACGGCCATTTTGAAGGCGATGGCCATTTTGTTTGCGTCGTTCGCCACGGCGATGGCGGTGTTCACCAGCACGGCGTCCGCGCCGAGTTCCATCGCTTCCGCCGCGTGGCTCGGCGCACCGATGCCCGCATCTACGACCACGGGAACGGTCGCCTGTTCAATGATGATGCGGATCTGGTCGCGCGTCTGGATGCCGCGATTCGAGCCGATGGGCGAACCGAGCGGCATCACGGTCGCGCAGCCGATTTCCTGCAAGCGCTTCGCCAAAACCGGATCGGCGTTGATGTAAGGCAGCACGGTGAAACCTTCTTTCACCAAAATTTCCGCCGCCTTGAACGTCTCAATTGGATCGGGCAGCAGGTAGCGCGGGTCGGGATGGATTTCCAGCTTCACCCATTTCGGCAAACCGGCGGCGACGGCGAGGCGCGCGAGGCGGACGGCTTCTTCGGCGTTCATCGCGCCGCTGGTGTTGGGCAGGAGCAGATATTTTTTCGGATCAATGAATTCGAGGATGTTCGCGAACGGATCTTTCTGTCCGCTCAAGTCTGCGCGGCGCAAGGCGACCGTGACTATTTCCGTGCCGCTGGCGGCGAGCGCATCGCGCATGGCTTCCGGCGACGGAAATTTTCCCGTGCCGAGAATCAGGCGCGAACTAAAAGTGCGACCAGCGATGGTCAATGGTTTTGGTGAAAACGACATTGCAAACAATTTAGAAAAAACCGGCAAATTGTCGAGGCACGAAGGAAAATAACCCGCCCAATCAGGCTGGGAGATCGGCGAATGAGCTTGCCTCCGGCGCAAATTCCTGCGAAATAATCCGCCGCAAAACTGCTGCGTGCAAGCGCATCTGACTTGCGAAAAATTTGGTTGGAGAGATGGCCGAGTGGCTGAAGGCGCTGGTTTGCTAAACCGGTATACGGCCAAAAGCCGTATCGGGGGTTCGAATCCCCCTCTCTCCGCCATTTTACTTTTACCCAATAAAATCAACCACTTCGTAGTTTTTCAGTTTTCTAAAACCCGTTAGTGGCAACGCCCAGTGGCAACAAGTCCACCCAGATTCAGGGTTGTTTGCCCGTGTCATTCTGATCCAATTCTGCCTCCATTTCGCAGCTTTCAACCAACGCAAAAAATACTGAAATGTCGTCCAGTTTAACCCGCAGGCGCGGTTTCGAGCAGCCACTCATAGGCCGGCTGCACCTTGACTCCCGGTGCGTTCACGCCCGACAAGGCGTCCCGGTCAAGCACCAGCAGCCGTTGGGTGGCGCGGGGATACGTTTTGGCCGCTGCGGTCAACGCGTGTAATTCACGAGCCAGCGTCTCCGAGTTCCGCACGTCCGCACAAACCTGGAGTAATTCGGTTCCCGCCCCCGGGTAACGAACCAGAAAATCTACCTCAAATCCGTTGTCCGTCTTGACGTAGCAAACCTCTGCGCCCCGCCGCTCCAACTCGACCAACACCGCCGTTTCCAATGCGTGCCCGACGTTTGTCTTGCCGCTGTTATCGAATGCCCGGATCAAGCCGGTATCGGCGGGATAGATTTTGCGCGGATTCGAGTTGCGCTGCCGTTCTGAATCCGTCGCCACGGGCACCGCCGACAAGAGAAACGCATCGAGCAAATGGCCGAGCATGGCATGGACGGCGTCCTTGGCCACGCCATGACCCTGCGACTTCATATCCTGATGCAACCGGTGGACGCTGAAACTGGACGCGGGATTGCGCAGACAGTGACGAACCACCCAGCGAAGTGCCGCCACTTGCGTCAAGCCATAGCGCTCCACCACGTCACGAAAGAGCACCGTGTCCACATAGCCCTGCAACAAATCAACTCGCAACGCCGGAGCCAGACCTTGCGTTTCTGGAAATCCACCTTCCGTCAGATATTCCCGGAAACGTTTTTCCACCAGCGACCGTTCCGCGGCCGTCCAACGGCGCGGCTCCTTGGCAGGTTCTTCTCCGCGATGACGCAGAAACTCGCGGAAGCTGAATGGCCGGATCACGGTGGCCAGACCGCGCCCGCGCAAGGAGGTATGCACCTCCTTCGACAACATCCGTGCCGAAGAACCCGAAACCACCAACTCCATTTTTTCGGAATCAAGCACGCGGCGGACAAACCGCTCCCACCCTGGCACCAATTGGATTTCATCCAAAAACCAATGCACCATCTGTTTGCCACGCAACGCCGGAAATCGTCGATAATATTCCTCCAGCAAAAATCCCAGTTGCTCCACGCCGATGCCAGCCAGTCGGTCGTCATCAAAACTCAAATAGACCGCCCGCTCCGGCGACACCTTGTTGCGCCGTTCACCCAGCAGTTGCCAAAGGAAGGTCGTTTTGCCGGCGCGCCGCATTCCGATCACGGCATGGACTTTGCCCGGCAATGCTGGCAACCGGGCGTCCCGGTGCGTCAGCGGGATTTTCGCCGCCGGCTCAAGGGCGGCGCTTAATTTTTCAGCAAGAACAGGATGCAAGCTCATGGCGATAGGATTTTCTAAATGTGTCCTTCTGTAAAGGACAGGTTTTCTAGTATCAGGCTTTTATTTAAGGTCACATTTCCCAAAGGTTCAGATTCCTTTGCCGGCTTCATGCTGGTCGGATTGGGTCCAATTTCGCAGCTTTCAATGAACGCCAAAATGCTCGCCAGATGGAAAATCCGGATGCCTTTTCACCGTCCTGGCTCGCGAATGGAAGCGGAACGGATGAACCCTTTGGCCGCCCATTCGTAAAGCTTGGGACGTGAGCAGCCGGAATAACATTCATGGCCGAGTTTTGGCGCTCTAACCCAAACCGGACGGTTGCCATCCCGGTCGGCCATGATTTGGGAAATACGGCAAGGTGCGGACGGCCCATTATTTTCCAACACACCCACGCTGGTTGGTGATGATTGGTTTGAAATCATAAATTTTGCGGGTTACTTATCCACGGGATGATTTGATTCTGGGCCAATGATCCAACGGCCCGCCGGTGCGGACGGGCGGCTGGCGAAGTCCCGTCGTTGGGCGGTCGGAGACGTTGACCGTTGTGAGCAACCGGCGCAGGGCGGGATCGCGTCCCGGTCAAGCACAGCAGCCATTGGGTGGTGGTATCATTTGAAATGGGAGCGCCGAGCATTGCTCGGCAAGTGGTAGAATTTTACCGGTCATTCAAGCCAAGCGATGCTCGGCGCTCCAATCGTGCGCGCCGACGGGGTGAACCAGAACGCGCGCGTGCCAGCCGTATCACACTAAATGTGAATTTACCTTCAAAGAAGGAAGCGATTGAAATAAGGTTGCTACATGAAAAGGCAAACAATCATTCTGCTCCTAACTTACTGCTTAAATTCATTGGGTGGCGAAATAGAGGAATACTTTTTCAAAGACGCCAAAACTAATCCTTCATCGTCGAAAGAAAAATTAGTCATACTTCAAGCATCGCGAAGTTCGGAACAAATCAACTCCACCAATCACGGAATCACGGAGATCGGAATTGAGCGAACGGGGTGCTTCGGCAGTTGTCCCGCATATGTCTTCGTCGTAAAGAGCGATGGCAGTTTCCATTACAAGGGCGGTAAATATGCCAGTCGCAGCGGAGAATATGTTGGAGCAATTTCCTTTTCGGCATTTCGCCGTCTTGCTTGGTTTATCCGGGATTCCGACTATGCGGGCTTGCAAAGGGCATACGAGGCAAACGCCACAGACCTGCCTTCGACTTACGTTATGGTGGTTGTAGATGGAAAGAAAAAGGTTGTCCGGAATTATGGGAATGCAGGACCAAGCAAGCTATGGGCAATTCAGGAGCTGATTGACGATCTGATGATTGATGCAGAATGGATCCCCACTGACCAACAAGATTCATCAAAGAAATAAACTGAAGGGCCTCAAATGAATTCAAAAGCGCGGACAGCTTTCGCCATCCGCGCTTTGAATTTTTCTCCCCTCACTTCGCCGCCGTAAATTTATAGAGCAGCACGCCGTGCGCGGGAATCGTGAGCGGCAAGAAATCTTTTCCCGCGTCCACCGTCGCGATGTTTTTCTGCCGCCACAAATCGCGCACGGTTTCTTTGCCCTTCAAACCAAGCGGCGCAAATTCGTTGAAGGATAATTCCGCCGTTGCCCGGCCCAGATTGAAGAAGCCCACCGCGCGGCTGCCATCGGCCAAATCTTTTTCATAAACGCGCAGGTCGCCGTGGTTGATGACGCACAACGCACCTTTGCCGAGCGCGTCTTGATCCACCGCCAGCACCTCATCGTTGCTCAAAAGATTTAGCGTGAAGTCGTCAAACTTTTCCATGTCGCAGCCGATCAGCAACGGCGATGCGAGCAGGCACCACAAACTGATGTGCGTGTATTGCTCGTCCGCCGTGAGGCGCGTGGGATGCGTCTTGCCCCAGCCGACTTGACCGACGATGAGCATATCGGGGTCGTTCCAATTTCCCGGTTTGGAAAACGGCGCGGCCTGATCCTGCTTGAAGCCGATGCTGCTCAGGCTGCGCCAGGTGTCCACGATGTCGCCGGTGGTGCGCCAGCAATTGCCATCCACCGAGCCGCCCCATTTCCAAACGTCCGCATTGCCGTATTGGCAAAGGCTGAAAACGATGTCGCGGTTCTGCGCGCGCAAAAATTTTCCCATGAGCTTGTAGGGATAAATCGCCTCCTCGCCCTGCAAGTTTGGCGAACCGTTCGAGCGCACGGCCATCGCATTGGTCACCGCGCCGCGAGCGACGCCGCCGTAGCTGCACCAGTCGTATTTCAAATAATCAAAACCCCAGCGCGCGTAAGTCTGCGCGTCCTGCTCCTCATGCTGCCAGCTCGCCGCGCAACCGCCGCACGTCCACGGCCCGGGTGAGGAATAGAGGCCGACTTTCAAACCAAGACCGTGCACATAATCCGCCAGACCTTTCATGTCCGGGAAGCGCGAGTTCGGCACGATGAAACCGTTCGTGTCGCGAAACTCGCCGCGCAACGTCGCGTCTTTCGAGTTGCGATGGTTCTGCCAGAAGTCGTCAATGTTGATGTAGCTCCAGCCGTGATTGATGAGGCCGCTCTTGACCAGCGCATCCGCCGCGCTCTTCACGCGCTCCGCCGTCACCGCGCCCGCGAAGCAGTTCCAACTGTTCCAACCCATCGGCGGCGTCAGCGCAATCTGATCGCCGCAGACGATGCGAAATTTCTTTTCCGCCGTGCCGAGAATATTTTTCGCGCGCAGCGTGACGGCGAACTCGCCCTTCTTTTTCAACGCGCCCGTGATGCGACCGGTCTTCGCGTCGAGTTTCAAACCGCCCGGCAAATCTTTCGCGGAAAACTTCATCGGTCTTTCACCCGTCGCGGCAATGGTGAACAAAAACGGCGAGCCGGGTCGCACACCGAAGACATTCGCGCCATTGATGCGCGGCGTGGCGGGCGCGGGCGGCGTGAGGATGTAGGGCGCGACCGCCGCCGGCATTTCCTCACCGCTCGCGATAAAAGTTTTTGCGCCAGCCGTCTCGAACTTCGCATCCGCCCAGTCGGCGTGGTCAAAACTGTTGCCGTCGTCCGCCTCGCCGACCTTGAGCGTGAGTTTTTTTACGCCGGCCACATTCACGTCGCAATCCTTCGCTGCCTCGCCCGCGCGCATCACGCCGCTCTTCCACAATTCCTTGCCGTCGCCGATGACGACGAACTCCACGCTCGACGCGGGATTTGTATTCACCTCATCGTCCACGCCGACGCTCGCGGAAAATTTCTGCGCGTCGCCGCCGAGGTTGATGTGAAAAAAACTTTCCGCGTGCGTGCCGAAGCCGCGCTTGAATTCCTGGCCGCCGATGGTCAGCGGATGGTTTTCAACGGACTTGTTTTTTTGCGGCTCGCCCCAGCCCTGCACGGCGGAGCGAAGGTCGAGCTGATCCAGCCAGACGGTTTCGGCGGCGGCGATTCCGGTGGCGAACGCGGCCAGCGAAAGGCCGAGCGCGAGGGCGGTGCGTGATTTCATGTGCAAAGTTTGCGGTGGAAAGTTTTTGCGTCAAGCTCGCCCGCCAAAAAAATAACCGGAGGGAACAGAGGAAACGGAGAGGCAGAACGCAAAAAAGCAAACCAGATGGACAAACGAATGAGGGCGGGCGGTTGGAACTATTTTTCTATTTGCCTGCTCCCATTCGTTTGCCAGAAGTTTTTTTTCTGTCTCCGTTCCCTCCGTTTTCTCCTGTTGAACTGGTTTCGATTTCTTAAACTCCGCGCATGACGACGCTGCTCATCGCCACGCGCAACGCCCACAAGGTCGGGGAAATCCAAGCCATCCTCGGCGAAAATTTTCGCTGCCTGACGCTGAAGGAATTTCCCGGCGCGCCGGCGGTGATTGAGGACGCCGATACGTTTGCCGGCAACGCCACGAAGAAAGCCGCCGAACTCGCCCACTGGCTGGCGCAAGACGAAATCGGAAATCGGAAATCGGAAATCGGAAATTTTTTTGTGCTCGCCGATGATTCCGGGCTGGAAGTGGACGCGTTGAACGGCGCACCCGGCGTCCACTCCGCACGATTCGCCGCGCTGGACCGGAGCGCGGACGGCCCGTCCGCCAGTCCGCATGAAAACTCCAAGGACGCCGACAACAACGCCAAGCTCCTGCGCCTGCTCAAAAATGTTCCACCAGAAAAACTCGCCGCGCGTTTCCGCTGCGTCATCGCGCTCGTGGCCGTTTCCCCAGATGCCAGACGCCAGACCCCATCCCCAAATTTGTTCGACGGCGCGTGCGAAGGGCGGATTCAGTTGACCGCGAGCGGCGCGGGCGGCTTTGGCTACGACCCGCTGTTTGTGCCGGAAGGATTCAGTCAATCCTTCGCCGAACTGGGCGAGGACGTGAAAAATAAATTAAGCCACCGGGCGAAGGCGCTGGAAAAATTGAAGAAGTTTTTTTAAGCGGCAGGGGATGAACGCAAAGACGCAGAGAACGCAGAGAGGCGCGGAGAGGGAAAATCAAATGCCGAGACGTCTGTAAAAAGTAGTGGGACAGGCATCTTGCCGGTCGAGTTCCTGCGTGGCTCCCAAGAAACTGGACAGGCTGGAAGCCTGTCCCACTACCGCTGGCGACTTTTGCCGAAGTCCCAATCGGTTCGCTCTGCGCTACTCTGCGTCTCTGCGTTTAGCTTTTCGCCATTTCACTTCAACAAACTTCCAATCTTGAGTTTCTTCCGCAGCTTGCCGTTGTCGGCGCACATACGGAGTTTTCCATTCGGGCCGGGCAGCGTGTAAAATTCGCCGCCGGCATTTTCCACAAGCAAACTTCCCGCCGCCACGTCCCAGAGATTGATGGTGCGTTCGATGTAGGCGTCGAGGCGTCCGCTGGCGACGTAGGCGAGTTCCAGTGCGGCGCTGCCCATGATGCGGATTTTTTTGGCCTGTTTGGAAATGCGGATGAGGTGCGGCAAACTTTTTTTCAGATTGTCCGCGCTCTTGGAAAAACCCATCGCGATGACGCAGTCGTTCAGTTTGGAGCGGTTGCTGACGTGGATAATTTTTCCATTCAGCCGCGCCGGTTCGCCGCGCATGGTTGTCCACAATTCATCGGTGAACGGGTCGTAGATGACGCCGACGACGGATTCAGCGCGATGTTGCAGCGCAATGGAAACGCAGGCGTGCGGCATCCCAAAAAAATAATTCACCGTGCCGTCAATCGGGTCAATCACCCAGCGGTATTCGGCGGTGATGTCGCCCGTCGAACCTTCCTCACCGAGGACGGGAATCTGCGGGAACGCGGCGGCGAGAATTTTTTCGATGAGCGCCTGGCATTGCACGTCGAGTTCCAGCTTGATGTCGTGGGCTTCGGCGGAGTTCACTCGCTTGGGCTTGTTCCAGTTGGCGTGCATGATTTTGCCAGCGGCACGCGCGGCGGTGATGGCGACGGCGAGGGCGGAGTTCAGGGAGACGGGTTTCATTCGCATCAAGCCGACATGATGCAAAATAATTTTGCGGAGTTCAAACGGGAAGCAGGCGTGTTGGGATTCAAGCTGGAGTTCAAGCTTCAGCTTGCCGGGGAACAAGCTGAAGCTTGAACTCCAACGGAACGCGCCGTGCCGGAGGCCGGCGCTCCGTTCACGGAATGACTTCGCTGCGTTCCTTGAGAATCATCTCTTGGTCGCCGCGTTTGTGGTCGAGCGTTTTCTTTTCGGCGGAGTCAATCACGCGCAGCAGATCTTCCGCTTCGAGCAGTCGCGGCGCGGTGACGTAGCTCGCGCCCGCCTCGTAAAGCAACGGGATGTCCGAAATCAATTCCGCGTGAACCACAATCTGTCCGTGCGGATTTAGTTCGCGAAGCTGGCGGAGAATTTTCAAATTGTTCGCGCCTTTCAAAACCATGTTCGGCAGGGAGCAGATGATGACTTCGGCGTGCGACGCGCCGGCGTGGTGCAACACATCGCGCGCGGTGATGTCGCCATAAACGGCGTGGACATTTTTGGCCTTCAACTTTTCATGAACGACGGGATTGAAATCAATGACGACGATTTCAGGAATGAGTTCCGGGCGGTTGCGTTCAATCTCGGCGAGCAGCGAACTGGCGGTCCAGGAAAAACCCAGCAGGCAGATGCGGCGCGGCTTGGCGTCCTCGCGTTTGAGAAACGCGGTGGCGTCGAGATCGTGCAGATCTATTTTTTGAAAAAACTTCGTGGCCTTCCGCAGCAACGTGTCGTTGCCGATGATGGCGTAGGTGGAACCGACGGCGAGCAGCGCGAAGGAGAAGGCCGCGATGCCGATGACATCTTTGGATACGTCGCCACTTTTTTGGCCGAGCGTGAGCACCACCAGCGAAAGTTCGCTCATCTGGCAGAGGTTGATCGCCGGCAACAGACTGACGCGGTAGCCCTGCTTCATCGAATACAGCAACGGAAAAACGGTCGCGAGCCGCGTGACGATGAGGACGAGGCAGACGAACAGCGTCCACAAAATGATCGCCAGCGTCGGCATCGGAATCATCATGCCCAGCCCGACGAAGAACAGCGTCACAAAAAAATCGCGCAGGCTCGTGACCTTCGCCGCCACGTCCAGCGTGTAGGGAAACGTGCTCAACATCACGCCGGCGATGAGCGCGCCCATCGCCGTGGAAAGTTTCAGCCAGTCCGCGAAACCCGCCATCGCAAAACACCACGCAAGCGCGCCGACCAGCACCAGTTCCGGCAGGCGCGCGATGAATCTAAAAATGTGCGGCAGCACAAACCGGCTGGCGAGATACGCCACGGAAATCAGCAGGATGACGTGCCAGATGGCGAGCAACATCACCCCGGCGGTGGGATGTTTCAGGTTCGGCTGGAGGGCGAGAAAAAGAATTGTGGCCACGTCTTGCAAGACGAGCACGCCCAGTGTCACGCGACCGACGAGCGTCTCCAACTCGCGCTTGTCGTAAAGCACTTTCACGATGATGACCGTGCTGCTCATCGCGGCGGCAACGGCGAGGTAGAGCGCCTCAAGATTTCCCTTCGCCGGGCCAAGAAAACCAAACGCCAGCCAGCCGAGCAGCAGGCAGCCGAGAATTTGCGTGCCCGCCGTGAGCGTGATGGTGCGGCCCGCGCTCAACATTTTTTTCAAATCAATTTCCAGCCCGATCATGAAGAGCAGCAGCGAGAGGCCGATCTCGGAAATGGTGGCGATGGAATCCTGGTCGTGAATCCACTGGAGGCAATTCGGGCCGATGACAAAACCCGCGACGAGATACGCGAGGAGCAACGGCTGCTTCAGCAGTTGCGACGCGACCGCCACCACCCAGGCGGCGATGATGCAGGTGGCGATGTCGCTGACGAGGCTGTGATGAGCAATGACGATGCTGGTTGGCTCCATGACGGACGCGAGCTTAAACAAAACCGGCTGGTTGGGGCAACGGTTTTGCTGCGAACGGGCGCGCGGGGTGCAGCTTGGCACGGTTGCTGTCTGGCTCCCTCGCCCCGCGAGGCACGAGCGGGGCGAGGGCTGGGGAGAGGGGATTTTTTATTTAGCAAACCATTGGCCTCCTCTCCCCTGTCCATAGCCGCTGTCGCTGCTCCTCCTCCGAGGAGGCGAGGGAGTGGCATCCAGCGCGAAGCACAACCGGGTCAAGCTGCACCCGGGCGCGCGCATTTTTAATCACCACCGAACATTCCTTGCCGCCATCCGCCGCGCGCAGTAGCGTCAGGGCAGAATTATGAAAACCCCTTTCCGTCTGGTTTCAAAAATTATTCTCGCCGGCTGGCTCGCCATTAATTGTCGCGCGGCGGATTATCTCGTTCACATGACTGCTGGCTGGACGTTTTCGCCCGGCTCGCTCGTCGTCGCGGCGGGCGACACGGTGACGTGGGTGAATAATGACAATTTCTTTTTCCACGACGCCACCAGCACCACGGCGCTCTTCACCACCGGCGTTCTGGATACCGATGAGACCGCGACGCTCTCGTTTGATACGCCGGGAATTTATCCGTATCGCGACTCGCTCATCTCCAGCATGACCGGCACGATCACCGTCAACGCCGCGCCACCGCCGCCGGTGCGCGCCGAATTAATTTTGCCCCGGCTGCTGCCGAATGGCGCGTTCCGTTTCACCGTCACGAATCTGACCGTCGGCACGACGAATGTCATCGAGGCTTCCACCAACCTGCTGACGTGGACCGCGCGGGCGACGAATGTCGCAACGGGAACGGCGCTCAATTTCACCAACAGCGCCAGTGGTTTTCGTTTCTTCCGTTCCCGGCAAACGCCGTGAAGTTTTTTGAAGCGAATGAAAAAATTTTCGGCGCGCAGGTTGTGGTATTCGCGGTAGCGCGACAGCGTCTTGGAGTGCGGCAGTCCTCTGCCGCTTTCTCACAGTGAAGCTGGCGCGGCCAAAGCAGCAGAGGACTGCCGCACTCCAAGACCTCGCGGAAATTTTTGCGGGCAGGCAAATCACAGCCGCAAATTCCAGACGACCATCAATCCCTCGCGAGCATCAGCCCAGCGCGTCCAGCGATGCCTGCGTGTGCGCCAGCTTCGCGCGCCAGTCCAGCAACCGCGCTTCGTGTTCGGCGAGAACGGCGGGCGGGACTTTGGTGGTGAAGTTTGGGTTCGCGAGCTTCTGTTCCACCTTCACGATTTCGGATTGGATCTTCTCCACTTCCTTCGTGAGACGAATTTTTTCGGCGGCGACATCAATCAAGCCTTCGAGCGGCAAAAATAATTCTCCGAGCGGCGACGCGACGACGGGCGTGCCGCGCGGCGGCTGAAAATTTTCATTCACTTCCAACGACTCCGCGTTGAGCAGCAGCTTGATAACTTCCGCGTCGTGCGGCGTGAGATGCTGCGCGGGCTTGAAGACGAATTTCACTTTCTTCGCGGCCTGAATATTTCCCGCGCGACGCAGGTCTCGACCGTTGCGGATGAGTTCGTATTTCGTGTCCGTCATTTCGACGTAGCAATCATCAAGACCGTAATGGCCTTTGAAATCGTCGTCGAACGGCAGCGGCCACGGAGCAAACATGATGGTCTGGCCGCCTTGTTTGTCTGGCATATCAGTCGAGTAACCCATGCCGTGCCAGAGTTCTTCCGTGATGAACGGCATGAACGGATGGAACATGCGGATCGCGTGGCTCAACACGAAATCAATCACCGCGATGGTGTTCGCTTTGCGCGCTTCCACGTCAGACCTCCCTCGCCCCTCCGAGGGGAGAGGGATTGAGGGTGAGGGGTCAGCGGGTTCGCTTGACGTTCCAACTGCACCAGATGATTCAACCACGTTCTCACCCCTCACCCCGGCCCTCTCCCCTCCGAGGGGCGAGGGAGTCGGAGCTTCGGACGTTGGACGGCCCAGCACCGCCTTGCTCGCCTCCACGTACCAGTCGCAATACTCGCTCCAAAAAAAGCGGTAGAGCGATTGCACGGCGGTGCTGAAGTTGTAGCCCGCGAGGGCGTCGCTGACTTCGCGGATGGCCTGGTCGAGGCGAAGGAGAATCCATTTGTCGTCCGACGTGAGCAGCGCGGGGTTGATCTCGGCCTCGGTCTCGAAGGTATGAGGTATGAGTGATGAGGTATGCGCGGAGGCATCGGGCGTGGCTTGCCCTTCATACCTCATACCTCCTACCTCATCCCTTCCCTGCCCCTGCATTTGGCGGAAGCGGCAGGCGTTCCAGAGCTTGTTGCAGAAGTTGCGGCCAAGCTCGACGTCCTTCTCGTCGAAGAGCACGTCCTGCCCGAGCGGCGCGCTGCGCATCGTGCCCAAGCGGAGCGCGTCGGCACCGTAACGGGCGATGAGGTCGAGCGGGTCGGGCGACTTGCCGAGCGACTTCGACATCTTGCGGCCCTGCTTGTCGCGGATGATGCCGGTGAAATAGACGTTCTGGAACGGCAGCTCGCCCATGTATTCGTAGCCCGCCATGATCATGCGGGCGACCCAGAAGAAGATGATGTCCGGCCCAGTGACGAGGTCGGTGGTCGGATAAAATTTCTTCAACGTCTCCGTGTTCTCGGGCCACCCCATCGTGGCAAACGGCCAGAGCCACGAACTGAACCACGTGTCGAGCACGTCGGACTCCTGTTCAAAGCCAAGGCTCTCCAACTCTTGCGCAAAATGCAACGCGGTCGGACCAATAGCAATGAGTGGAGCGAGCTGTTCCCGCTTTCCTGTAGATTTTACAAAA
>JAYVQV010000561.1:0-3714 GCA_043776855.1 Limisphaerales bacterium
GCACGTTCTCGGCACGCACCAGAGCGCGGCCAAGGCGGACGGCACGGTGGAAAGTTTGCAGACCGTCGTCGCCACGCTCGTCGCGCGCACGGCGGTGGAAGAATTTCTCGGCAAGCTGGAGAAGGAAGGTTTTCTCGCCGACCGCCTCGAAGTGCCGATGCTGGACCAGCTCGAAGCCACAGCCACGGATGAAAACGGCGTGTGGCTGTTTCCCTTTTCCATGAACGGCCAGAACGCCGCGCTCGTGGCGTGGCGCGATGGCGGCGCGTTGCGGAATTTAAGTTTCGTCACGCTGCCGCCCGCTGGTGATCGCGCGGCGGAATTGAAGCAGCAGCTTTCCCTGCTCGCGATGGCGGGCGAAGTCGAAGGCTGGCTCGTCTCCGCGCCGCAGTGGCACCTCGTGGCCGACCCGGCGAACGCGACCGAGTGGGAAAATGTTTTGCGCGAAGCCACGGGCGACGCGCCGAAAATTTCCGCGCCGCCCGCGCCCGCCGAACTCGCGGCGCGCACGGCGAAACGCGCGGCGGCGGACAAAATCAGCCTGCTCCCGGCGGAATACGGCGCGCGGTATCAGCAGCAGTTCATTGACCGGCTGTGGCTGCACGCGCTGGCGGCGGCGGGTGTTTTGTATGCGGTGGCGCTGGTGATTTATTTTTCCGCCGTCGGTTTTCGCGGCTGGCAGACGAACCAGATGGAGTCAAAAGTCGCGCAGATTGCCAACACCTACACGAACGCGGTGCAGTTGCAGGCGCGGTTCGGCGTGTTGAAAGAACGCGCGCAATTAAAATACGCCGCGCTGGATTGCTGGAAAGTGGCGGCGCAACTATTGCCGCCGGGCATCACGTTGCAGCGCCTGGGTTTTTCGGACGGACGGCGGCTTTCGTTGAGCGGCACGACGACGCCGGACATGGTGGAGACTTTGTTCACCTTTGAAACGGCGCTCCGCAAGACGAAGCTGGACGACCAGCCGATGTTTGAAGCCCAGTCCGGCGAGCACGTCAATCCGCGCACGCAGGGTAACTCGACGACCTGGACCATGAGCGTGGATTTGCTGCACACGGAAAAGGAGACGCCATGAAAAAATTTCTCGCGCAACTGCGTCCCGCCGAACGTCGCCTCGTCATTGGTGTGGGCGTGGTGCTGGTCATCGTGCTGAACTGGGTTTTTGTGTGGCCGCACTTTGCCGACTGGGGCAGCCTCACGCGCCGCTACGAGGACGCCCAGCAGAAACTGAAACTTTACCAGACGGCGGTGAAGCAGCAGCCGGAACTGGAAAAGGCGGTAAAAGTTTTTGAGAGCGAAGGCGAGTTCGTGGCGGCGGAAGACCAGGCGATTAATTTCATGCGCGCGGTTTCAACGCAGGCATCGGGCAGCGGCTTCGGGGTGGAATCTTTTTCGCGCTCGATGATGCGCACGAACCAGTTTTTTGTGGAGCAGTCGCAGAACATCACCGTTCACGCGACCGAGGAACAGTTGGTGAAATTTCTTTACGAGCTTGGCTCCGGCGCCTCGATGATCCGGGTGCGCGACCTCACGCTGTCGCCAGACGCGGCGCGGCAAAAGCTGGGCACCGACATCAAGCTCGTGGCGAGCTACCAGAAAAGTCCCAAGGCGGCCGCGCCCGTTGCGCCCGCCGCAAAAAATTCAACCGTTAAGGCAAAATGAAAACTAAACTGCTTGCACTGCTGCTGGCCTGCACCGGCCTCGAACTTCTCGCGCAGACGCCCACCATCGTGCCAACTCCGCCGCCGACCGCGACGCCGTCCACCACGCCGCCCTCCACCGGCTCCCGCGCCACGAGCCGTCCGCGCTACACGCCCGCGCCGGCGACCGCCGCCGGTGTGCCCGCCGCCGCGAATGGCCAGCCGGAAGAAATGATCCCGCAGGGGCTGATTGATTTTTCCGGCGCGGATGCGACACAGGTGCTGGAAGTTTATGCGCGGCTCGTGAACCGCACGCTGCTGCGCGGCGCGGTGCCGGAGGCGAAAATTATTTTGAAAACGCAGACGCCGTTGACCCGCGCGGAGGCCATCCAGGCACTGCAAGCGTTGCTGGCGATGAACAACATTTCGCTCATCCCCGTCGGCGACAAGTTTGTCAAAGTTGTCACGTCGGACCAGGCGCAGCAGGCGGGCGGCGAGTTTGACCATTCCAATGTGACCAACCTGCCGAACATGGGCACTTACATCACGCACGTCCACCAACTGAATTATGTGAAGCCCAGCATCATGATTCCGCTCATCCAGCCGTTTGGAAAATTGGCGGGCGGACTGCTGGGCATTGACGACAACGGCATTCTCGTCATGCGCGACTACGCGGAAAATATCAAACGCATGCTGGAGATGATTGCCGCGATTGACGTGAGCGTGCCGGCGGAATACATCTCCGAAGTCATCCCGATCCGTTACGCCAAGGTGGATGAGATCGCGTCCGCCCTGAACAGCCTCGGCGGCGGCGGCGGCGGTTCCACCGTGAGCATCGGTCAGGGCGCGAGCAGCGGTTCCATCAGCGGCGTCGGTAGTCGGAGCGGCGGCATTTCTGGTTTTGGCGGCAGCGGCGGCGCGGGCGGTTACGGCAATCAGGGCGGTCCGGGCGGTCAAGGCGGCGGCTTCGGCGCACGTCAACCCGCCAGCCCGAGCGGCGGTGCGAACACGACTTCGTTTCAAGACCGCTTGAAAAACATCATCAACAAAGCCGGCGGCGGCGGCGGCGCGGGCGGCGGACAGCAAGATCAGATTCAACTCTTCGGCCAGACAAAAATTATTCCGAACGAAAGCAGCAGCACGCTCCTCATCTACGCCACGCGGCAGGACATGGCGATGATCAAGGAAATCATCGGCAAGCTCGACGTGCCGCTCGCGCAAGTTTTGGTCGAGGCGCTCATCATGAACGTCCAGATTGGCAGCCAGCTCAACCTGGGAATTTCCGCCGCGCAAAATCCGCAGAGCCTCGGCGGCAACATTCTCGGCGGCGGCGGCTTCAACAACGGCCAGCCCTTCGCCAATTTCGTCAAAAACTTCGCCACCAACGGCACCGTGACTTCAATTTCGTCGTCGGTGGGAACCAACGGCGGCGCGTTCGCCAGCGCGTTGCCTGGCGGCATGAGCTACTTTGCCAACCTCGGTCCGAACTACGAAGTCGCCGTCAAGGCGGCGGAAGCCGACAGCCACACCAGCATCATCCAGCGTCCGCGCCTGCTCGCCTCGCAGTCCAAGCCCGGGCAATTTTTCGTCGGCTCATCCGTGCCTTATCGCACCAGCAGCTACGCCTACAGCGGCCAAAGCGGCGACTCTTACTCACAGTTGTCCGTCGGGGTGGAACTGGACGTGACGCCGTTCATTAATCCCGATGGCGAAGTCACCATGGAAATCCAGCAGCAGATTGATGACATTGATAATCCGAACTATAACAACAGTGGCCAGCCGAGCACGGTCAAGCGCTCGCTCAACACCACCATCACCGTGCGCGACCGCGACACCGTGATGCTCGGCGGCTTCATCAAGTCCGACAAGTCCACCAGCAAATCCGGCGTGCCGTTCCTCGTGGACATTCCGCTGCTCGGAAATCTTTTCAGTTCGCGCAACGACAACAAGGGCCGCTCCGAACTCATCGTCCTCATGCGCCCCACCGTCATGCGCACGCCCAAGCTCGTGGCCGAACAAACCATCCGCGAAACCCAGCGCCTGCCCGGCGTCTCCGCCGCCGCCGCCGAGG
>JAYVQV010000562.1:0-3710 GCA_043776855.1 Limisphaerales bacterium
CTCGGCACATTCTGCACCTCGCCCGACACCACGCGGTTCAGTTGGGACGTCTCGGTGCAGAAGGCGCGCACCGCAATTTTCTTTTCCGCGACCAACCGCGCCTACTCCGCGCGCACCGTCGGTTTCCTCGCGCAAAGTTTATATCCGCCCGGCATCAACAACACTGCGCCCGGATTATTTTTTGGAATGCAGGAACGGTTTTCCATCATCACGCCCACGGCCTTTGTCGCGACGAATCCGGTGAATGGTGCGGTCTTCACCACCTCGACGAATGTGAATCCGAATTTGCCGAACGGCATCACGATTTTCCCCGGCGGCTTTCCGCTCTACCGCAACGGCGTGCTCATCGGCGCGATTGGCGTGAGCGGCGACGGCATTGATCAGGACGACCTCGTGGCAGCAAGTGGCGCGTCCGTGTTCCTGCCGCCCGTGCCCATCCGCGCCGACCAGACGCAATACCGTGGCGCGCGATTGCCGTTCGCGAAGTTCCCGAGAAATCCGGCGATGTGATTTTCCCTTAAGGCAGGACAACAACAGTAAAAGAGCTGCCATTCCTTCTTGAAAAGGACGGGACAAATGCCAAAGCTGTGTAGATACATTTGGCCAATGCTCTATGGAGCTTCCTATTCTCCAAAAATTAAAAGATGGTGAAAAGTTCGACTTTGCAACCCTTGCGGACAATGTTGAACAGACGGAGGATTATTGGAATTGGTGGTGGACGGAAAAGGCGCAGACCGACCAGATTTGTCGTCCGGAAATAATCCATCCAGATGATCCCATCTTGAAGGACACCGCGCGAAAATTCTCCGTGGACCTAAATTATCACCGCGAATTTTTTGATAAGCATCTAGATCGGTTGCTTAACAAGGGGATTTTGCCACTGCGAGATGGTCTGACGCGAGATGTTATCCGGAACGTCGCGTTGAACATTATGTATAACAGTTCGGTGAAACTGACAAGCCGGCCGCAGATTATTTTTGCCGGCGGCGGTTACGGTAGTGGCAAGACAACCGCGCTGAATTATTTGGCGTTGAATGATGCGTTGCCCGTAAAGATGTCCCATCTGGTCGGCGTGGATGTTTTTAAGCCTCTCATCCCAGAATACAATTTGATTAAAGCGGTGGGTGATGGTCGCGCCAGTGTCACCGTCCAAAACGAATGCAAGGAACTCGCCAACCGGCTTTATGCAACGCTCATCGAAAGCGGACGGTCATTCGCTTGGGATTCGTCAATGTCAAACAAAGCGGACACGCTGGAAAAAATCAAAATGGCCAAGGAAAATCATTATGAGATGATGATGGTCGCAGTCCTGACACCGATGGCAACCGCCATCAAGCGAGCCATGCACCGGGCGAAACAGACGCGCCGGTTTCCAAATAGGGAGGCGTTACCGGAATCCCACAATGGTTTCCGCAATTCCTTTAACGATTATTTGTTGGAATTTGATGAAATTTCAGTTCTTGCAAATATAGCCGATGACATGGATGTTGAACTCATAGCAGTGAAAGAGGCGGGAAAAGAGCTTGTCACTATCAAGCCCGAATTGTTAGCCTCTTTGCTCGTTGTGCCAAGTGCATGACAACTAAAACTGAAAGAACACGAAATGAAAGCCAAGACCATTGATGATCTCTGCAAAAAGGAAGCAGGGACATTCAAAAAATTCATCCAGCAGAAGGAAGGCTTCCTTCTATCTGTTGAAAAAGAGCGGAAGGATCGCATTCGTGCGGCCAAATCCACCGCCCGTGAAATGGTTTGGGCATCCTGAACTAAATTTATCCAGCATCTAAAAAATGGCGCTGCCGAAAAGCAGCGCCATTTTTGCTTTAAACCCTAGAAGATTAAAAACGATAAAATTCCGTTGCAAAGCTGCGGAGCAGCGGAAGAAAATAACCCACGGTTTCAACCGTGGGTTTTGCGTTTCCAAAAATCTCCAGCCTTGCGGAGGGTGGACAGCCGCGACACCGCTTTCGAGCGTGCGAGGATTAATCTTAAATTGTGAGGATTAAATCCGTGCGAAAGCGGCGTGGCGTTCCACTTCCCGCCGCAGTCCAAGACGATTCAAGATTTGCCATGAAATTCACGCGAGGATTTTGCGCATGATTTCCGACGACGTGGCGGGACGCAGTTTGCCGGACTTGAATTCCTTCCGGGCTTCGCCGACGGACTTAACCAGTGCGGCGCGGCGACGTTCGGCGAGGCGTTTGCGCACGATGTCCAGCAGCGACTCCTGCTGGTCTTCGGGCAGAGCCTCAATCGAATCAAGCACTTGGCCGTAGCTTTTCATGGATGCACTGTAAACCGGCAGCGGCGGGGAAACAAGTCTTGGGCTTGGCCGCTTGAATTTGCAAATGCCCAGCGCCGTCAGACGCGAAATCTTTGTAGTAAAAAATCAAAAATGAATTTAGCTCTGTCAGGAGCGGTAGATTTCCGATGATGTCGCTCCTGACGGGGCTGAAAACCAGCGCGAGCGAGCGTCCGCCGGCGGCGTAGCGTCAGGCATCCGTGCCTGACGTAGAGGGCGGCTTCCAGCCGCCCGGAAAAAGCACGGCGAGCGGTGTGGTTTGAAAAATTGTGAGCGCCATAACCATGCGTGAGGCTTTGTCCGCCGGGCTGGAAGCCCGGCTCTACGTCAGGCACGGATGCCTGACGCTACTCCACCCGCGCTTCGCCCTTGCCTTTGACGACTTCGCCGATGATCCACGCATCGTGCTTCTGTGCCTTGATGAATTTCAGCACGGCATCCGCTTTGTCAGCGGCGACGATGCCCACCATGCCGATGCCCATGTTGAAGACTTGATAGAGTTCGTCGTCCGGCACGCCACTCTTTTGCTCGATGATGCGGAAGATGGGCAGCATATCCCACGAACCTTTCTTGATGACGACGTCGAGCGACTTCGGCAGCACGCGCGGGATGTTGTCCACAAAACCGCCGCCGGTGATGTGCGCGAACGCGCGCACATTGGGTCTGGCGGATGGCGTCTGGGTTCTGGGGTTAAATTTCTTGATGAGTTTCTGCACGAGCGGGCCGTAGCTGATGTGTTCCGCCAGCAATTCTAGGCCGATGGATTTTTTGAAGCCGGGAATTTTATCCGTGGGCTTGTAGCCGAGTTGCTCGAAGAAAATTTTGCGCCCGAGCGAATAGCCGTTCGTGTGCAGGCCGCTGGAGGCGATGCCGATGACGACGTCGCCGCGCTTCACGGTTTTTTGGCCGTTGAGCATCCGGGATTTTTCCACCACGCCGACAATCGTGCCGCTCACGTCGTATTCGCCCGGTTGATAAAAGCCCGGCATCTGCGCCGTCTCGCCGCCGATGAGCGCGCAGTTGTTTTCCGCGCAGGCGCGGGCAAAGCCCTTGATGATCTCGGTGAAAACGTGCGGCTCCAATTTGCCGGTGCCGAGGTAATCGAGGAAGAACAGCGGTTCCGCGCCGAGCACGGCGATGTCGTCCACGCAATGATTCACGAGGTCCGCGCCGATGGTGTCGTGCTTGTCCATCGCGAAGGCGAGCTTGAGCTTGGTGCCGACGCCGTCCACGGACGAGACGAGGATGGGTTCTTTGTATTTCTTAAGGTCGAGCGCGAAGAGGCCGCCGAAGCCGCCGACCTTGCCGAGCACTTCTTTGCGATGCGTGCTGGCGAGGAGCGCGGGGAGCGTGGCTTTGACTTTATTTCCGAGATCAATGTCAACGCCGGCGGCGGCGTAGGCTTTTT
>JAYVQV010000563.1:0-3708 GCA_043776855.1 Limisphaerales bacterium
CCAGTTTCGGGAAGCGGACAATCAACTGTTGCAGCAAATCCGCAATCGTGCTGCCCGGCATGACGTCTTCCGTCGTCTGCGCGCAGCCAGTCAGTTCCTTGAAGTAGGAATAGAAGTGGACTTGGACACACATAACGAATCAGGAAGGCAGGAAAGCAAGAAGGGGCGTCGCAGCCGGAATCAGTTTCCTGCCTTCCTGCCTTCCTGATGGTTTCAACGGGTTTCCCAGATTCATGAGCGACACATCTCCGGCTTCAACACGCCGACAAACGGCAGGTTGCGATATCGCTCCGCGTAATCCAGCCCGTAGCCGACGACGAACAAATCGGGAATCTCAAAGCCCGCGTAGTCGGCCTGGATGTTTTCGATGCGGCGCGGCGGTTTGTCGAGCAGCACGCAGGTTTTGATCTGGCGCGGCTTCAGTTGGTTCAGCCTGTCCACCACGGCGCGAAGCGTTTTGCCCGTGTCGAGGATGTCATCGACCAGCAGCACGTCGCGTCCGCGCACATCCAGCCGCAGTTCCTTGGTGAAGACCAGTTCGCGCGAGGTCGTGCCGGTGCCGTAGCTGGAAACGCCGATGAAATCGAGACGCAGCGGCAGGTTCAAATGCCGGAGCAAATCTGCCAGAAACATCACCGTGCCGTTGAGCAGCGAGACGACCACCAGATCGCGCCCGGTGAAGTCGCGCTCAATCTCGCGCGCCAGCGTGCGCACGCGCCGCGCGATTTGCGGTTCGGTGATGAGGATGCTGCCGACTTCCGAGCGCAAGCGCGCCGGGATGGACGCATTGGGTTTTGAGTTTTTGGATGTGGACTTGGCGCTCACAAGATTGCGGTTGCTGGCTGGCAGGTGAGTTTAAGGTGTGTTCATCATAGGGCTGGGAATCACTTCATCGGCCAGCCGCCGTGCTGCTCGATGGTTTCGTCTATCTCTGACATCAGCCGCTTCGTCTGAATCAGCGCCCAGACGATGCGCTTGTATTCCTCCTGCTCCACGAAGCCGAGCGTGCGGCCAATGCGGTCTTTGAGCCAGCGTTGCGCGGGCAGGTAGCCGCCGATGGGAAAAGTCCACGCGGATTCCGGCACGCCTTCCACGTATTGCAATTTATTGATCCAGACGCGGCCCACGTTGGTAGGGACGCGCTGCCGCGCGTCCTGGCCGACCGGCAGGTCGGCCCTACCGGGCGGCTGGTAGCGGACCTCTTCGATCACGTTGCCGTCCTTGATTGGGAAATGGATTCCCTTCGGCTCGCCTTGGCCGCGCGCGTGCAGGCCCACCAGTTCCGCGCCCAGGCCGCCGAGGATGCGGAACAACTCGAAATCGCTCGTGAGGGGCAGGCGGGGGAAATCCGTGCGCAGAAATTCCGCGTAACGCTTGCGATACGTGGAGCTGTGAAACACGGCGTAGGCGTAATGGAAAATTAATTCCGGCCCCACCTCGCGTTTTTCCAGATTCATCATCATGCCAAGTCGGGGATAATTTCACTTTGTATTTTTGGATAATCTGCCCGTTTTTTTCACAACCTTCTTCAACGGTAGTTTAGCATCGCTGATTGTGTATGGCGTCGCTTCTTCGTAGAAAACACCGCCGCCTTCAACCCAGTCCAGATTTCTTCCAATGAGCAACTCATTCATTTCGACGTGATGCGTGTTTTTCATCGCAACAGGCTTCGCCTTGAAGCCATGATGTTCAGCCAGTGCTTGAACTTCTACCGCATTGTCATAAGTCATCAAAAAGTCGCCATGCAATTTCTCGCAAAGTGAAAAGAGTTTTTCGTGATCAACCACGGAATGTGTGTAAAGCCGTGAGCCAGCACTCTTGCCACCAGCGGTGTAGGGCGGGTCAATGAAGAATACTGCGTCTTTGTTTTTTTGATATTCATTCAGAACTTCAAACGCATCGCCATGAACGAACTCAAGACGTTTGCTGACCAATTCAATGTTTGTGATTCGACTACCAATGGTTTGAGGATACCAACGAGAAAGAATTCCTTTTCCATTCTCGCCATTTTTTAACACGCCCGCACCTTCAGCTAAAATTCCACCGTGTGCTGTCCGATTCTTCAAGATTGTTTGAAAGGCAAGTTCGCGAAGGGAGCTTGCTTGTTTGGACAATTCAGCTTTTGCAGATTCGGTGGTCAGTTCAAACGTGAGAAGTCGCTTGGCAAGCCATTTGGCATCACCACCAAGAATGCTTTGCCACACGGCAGCGATTTGCTTGTCCAATTCCACCATGACGGCTTTGTCCGCGAGCCATTCAAATGCCGTGGTCAAACTGATGATTCCACCACCAGCAAAAGGTTCAACAAGAACGGACGGCTGACTTGGGAGGCTCATCATCCAGCGCCGGAAAAGCGGAACAAGCCAGGTCTTGCCGCCCGGATAACGGAATGGACTGCGCTGCGGAACAGAAGAAACATTCACCGGCTTCTCGCGTTCTGTCGTCTCAAATTGTGGAAGTAAGAATGCTTGTGACATGGCCTATTTACCGAATGGATTATCCAGTGTCCGATTGGTCGGCGGTGTTTCCAGCTTCTCATCAACTTTGGTTTGAAGCACGCGCATGAAATCTTCCATCTTGCCGGGACGCGACCGGGTAATTTGAATCAGGGCCGGTTCAAATTTTGTATAAACCGTGCGCTCGCGAAACAATTCGTAATGCGCCCCGGCTTTTTCCGGCGGCTTCAAATCATAAATCAACCAAGCAATGTCCGCTTTTTCTTTTGGAACTTCCGGCAACTTCGGCAATGTGTTGAAGAAACCTTTGTTCAGAGCAACAGCCGTTTTCTTTCCCCATGCGTTGATGATGCCACCCTTGAAAATCAGTTGCGGCGCAAGCCGCTTGCGAGACGATGACAAATAATCTGGACGCGGATAGTTCTCCTCGACTGTCCAATCCATGCCAGAGTTTTTGGCTGGAGATTCCATGTAATGTCCAAATGGATTACGGACGTTGCCGGAAATGTAAACTGCCTGAACTTCCAATGCACCGAAGTCATAAACCTTGCCGGCCTTGTCGTAAGCGCACATCACAATATCAATGTTTCCAGCCGAGCCACCATCAGCGTCTTTTAACCGAACTTCCGTCAGAGTTGTCCAAGTTGCATCGGGTGGAAAAAAGAAATCTGCCGCATCATCTGCAATCATCCAGCTTTGACGGAAGCGAATTGGGCAAGTGATGACTACTTCGTCATCGTGGAACACACTGCATACGCCGAGCGGGTCTTGCGCTTTGTCTTTCGTGCAATTCGGGACTTTGTTGTTAAACGGGCAGAGTCGTTTCGTGCGATGACGATTCGCATTCGCGCTCATGTCACTTGCAGGAAACCCAAAGACTTCGGCCAGCGGGTGTTTGATTTGTTTTTGCATCAGCTTATTCTTTGATTGTTGCGAGTGTGCCGAAAAATAATTTAGGATCAAATGTTTCCACCATAGCGCGTGGTTAGCCATCTAATTCAAGCCTGCCTTTGGAACGCAGCTTGAGCGAATCTACCAGCAACAACTGAATCCACTGCTCCAATTCTCCCCATTGCTTGCCAGCCAGCTTTTTTGAAATTGCGGCACCGAAACAAATTTCTTCCCGGCTTTGGACGTGCATTTCGTTCCACTTCAAGTTGAGAATTGGGATATGCTTTTTCATATAACATTCGATTGATGCCGAACTTGTCTTTGAGCAGCCGGTCAATGCTCTGGACGATGTAGTTCACCA
>JAYVQV010000564.1:0-3707 GCA_043776855.1 Limisphaerales bacterium
GGTAGCGGCAGGCATCCTGCCTGCCGTAGAGGGCGGCTTCCAGCCGTCCGGATGAGGCGTGGATTTGAAAAAGGGCTGGGGATTTTTTCGAGCGCTCGACGATGAGAGACGTTTTTTCCGCCGGGCTGGAAGCCACGGCTCTACGGCAGGCAGGATGCCCGCCGCTACCACCGAGCTTTTCGCGCCGCTACCCGGTTACCGGCCAAACACGCGCTGAAAATTTTCCGCCACCCGCTCGGCGAGCGACTCCACATTCTCTCCCAAAAATTCGGCGAGGCCGGAATAAACGGCGGGGAGATTTGCCGGATGATTCAGCGGCGAGCCGTCGTCGCCGGCCAGCGGATGAAGAATTTTTTCGACGGGCAGAGGCTGGTCCGGCGCGTCGGTCTCGATCAGCAGGCGGTCCGCGGGAACGTGCCGGAAGGTGGCGCGCTGCCGCAGTTTTCGCGCGTGCAAAAAGTAGCCGGGGAAACTGAAATACGCGCCGAGCTGGGCGAACGCCGGAATCATCTCCAGCGGGCCACCGTAACTGTGCAGCACGAAGCCGCGCGGCGGACGGGAGTTTTTCTGGAGCAGTTCCAGCATCCGTCCCCAAGCCTGCAAACAGTGGATGCTCACGGGCAAATTTTTAACGCGGGCCAGGTGGAGTTGCGCGAGAAAAATTTCTTCCTGGCCATCGTAGCTCAAGCCGGGCTTCCAGCGGTCGAGGCCGATTTCGCCGACGGCACCGGGAATGGCGTCGAGAAATTTTTCCAGGTTCGCCAGCCAGCCGGGGGTGCGTTCGCCCAGATACCACGGATGATAACCAAAGCTGGGCAGCACGATTTTATTTTCCCGCGCGAGCTGCAAGACTTGCGGCCAGTCAGCTTCGCACGCGCCGTTGACCACCATGCGGGCGACGCCAGTTTGTTCGCACGCGGCGAGCAGTTCACCCTGGCGTCCGGCGAACCGGTCGTCCTGCAGATGATTGTGCGCGTCGTAGAATTTCACAGCGAGGCGGGAAGATGGCGGATGGCGGTTCACAGCCAGCTTTTCAACCGCTCGCGCAAAATTCCCCGGGCGCGATAAAGCCTTGATTCCACGGCCTTCGGCGTGGTTTCCAGAATCGTTGCGGCTTCAGCAATGCTGCGTTCGTCCCATTCGCACAACACCACCGCGGCACGCAAATCTTCGGGCAGATTTTTTACGGCGGCGCGCACGGCGGCGGCACGTTCGTCTGCGAGCGCGGTTTCATTTGGTGCGGGTGAATTTGCAGGAAGTGTGCTGCCAAGCGTCTGTTCGGTTTCCGGATTTTCCACGTCGAGCGAGACGTTCGGATGCCGCGCGCGGTGGCGAAAATGATTCCGCGCCAGATTCGCCGCGATGGTGAAGAGCCACGTCGAAAATTTTTGTTCCGCCCGGAAACTTTTCGCGGACTTGAAGACGCGGACGAAAGTTTCCTGCGCGAGATCGTTCGCGTCGTCCTCGTTGCCCACCATGCGGCAGAGAAAATGAAAGACCGGCGTGGCGTGGCGTTCCATCAAATCATTGAGCGCCGCGCCATGGCCGGCACACAGGTGCTCCATGTCGGCGCGGTCGAGCGCGTCGCGGTCAATGCGTTCTATGCTCATGGCTGGCCGGGGCGGACATGGATGCTTCCATGGATTCGGGAACACCGAGCGTCAATTTTTTCATCTCGCCGAGATAGCGGGCGCCCTGATCCGGCGGCATCGCCTGGCTGACGTTGATGAAATGTTGGAGCATCTGCGCCTGGCACTCGGCGCGGAGTTCACCCAACTCGACGAGCTTTTGTTTAACTTCGGCGGTGATGTTCGTGCCATTGCCGAGGGCGGCTTCCAGTTCGAGTTTTTTCGCGGCGACCTTGGCGCACATCGCCTCGCACTGCGGTTCGTAGCCTTCGTGCAACGTGCGGATGCGCGTCATTTCCGCGTCGCTCAAATAAAATTCCGCCTGCAACCACGCTAGTTTGTCGCCGGGGTTTGAACTGCACATCACACAGGCGCGCTGGCTGGCGAAATAACTGCCGACGAAAATAACCGCGCCGAGCGCCAGCGCGCCGAAAAGAATGGTGAGCGAACGGTTCATATTCAGCGGAGCGTGTTCGGCGCGATGTAAGAAACGTAACGCGCTTGCGCATCGTGCCGCGCGGTCTGCGAACCTTCATGCGTGCCGAGCAGAGCGCCGGCGAACACCAGCGCGGCGGCGGTCGCAACGGCAAAGCGCGGACGCAGGATCAAAACAGCGAAAGCATCGAGCCATGATTCCGTTTTGGCGGGGGCGGCGGCAGCCTCGATGCGCCGCCAGACATTTTCTTGAAAGCGCGGCGGCAGCGGCGGCGCGGGCCGGCTGTCGCGCAGCAGCGATGAGAATTTTTCTTCAGGTTTCATTTTGGTTTCGGGTGGCGGGATTCAACCCGCCACCGCAGTTTAGTTTTTCAAACGCTTCTGGCAACCAGTTCATTTGCCGCACATCGCGGTGGTCGAACAATCGGCGAGCATCATGTTGCAGCAGGCCATGCGCGCCTTGTTGCCCGCCGTCTCGATGGATCGCGGCGTGCCGACGAGCGGACATTTGGCGAGCTTCATGTTGTCCGCCGCGTTCGCCACGACGACGCGGGAAACATTTCCGGCGGCGCGCGGCGTGAGCAGGGCGGTGCTGGCCGGAGCCGCATAGGTCACGGTGATGGTCTCGGTAAGCGGGGCGAGTTTCACGGCGTTGGCCGGGTTGAACTTCGTTAGGAATACCGCGCCGTTGCCCGCGTAGAGGTTGTAGGTTGCCGCCGCCACGAGGACGGCGCCGAGGGTGAGGAGGATTTTTGTTTTCATATTTTTTCTTTCGGTTGTTCGGACGCTTGATTGCGCCATCGAATGTTGTTTCCTGCTTACACCGCGCCGGCTGAAAACCCGCAAAGAAATTTTTCAGCCGGTAAAAAACCGGGGCAACCGCTTGATTTTTGGGCTTTATCTGTTATCGGTTTCCTTGGCAAAAAAAGTCTGCGTGGTTTTCCGCGCGATGGTGTAAGCCATGCAACGCCGCGATTGGCGGTGAACAAAAAACAAACAACACTATGAAAAAACTGCTCCTCATCACTGGAATCGTTCTGGCCGCCGGCTTTGCCACGCGCGCCGAGGACGCCAAACCCACGCCCGACAAGCTGACCACCTGCGCCGTCTCCGGCGAGAAACTTGGTGGCGACATGGGCAAGCCCTACGTCTTCACCTACAAAAATCAGGAAGTGAAGCTGTGCTGCAAATCTTGCAAAAAAGATTTCGACAAAGACCCGGACAAATTCATCGTCAAAATCCGCGCCGCCGACAAGACCGACAAGAAGTGAGGCAATAAAACCAAAATCCGTCTTGCGTAAAACCTCAAGGCGGACGATAACAGAACTGTGAAATTCGCACTGACCATCGTTTGCAGCCTGCTCCTCGTTCTGGGGCAGGCCGCGGCGTGGTCGGTGCCGGTGAGTTGCGCGATTGCGGCAGGAAAAAATTGCGGCTGCGGCGGCCAGATGCCGTGTTGCCAGACCGCGTCGGCTCCCGCGCCCCAACCGCTCGCGGCCACTGCGCCGCCCGGCTCACAAAATCAAATGTTGTCCCCCGTTCCGGTGGCGGTCGTCTGGGTTTCGCCCGCCGCCGGGACAACTTCCATTTCTCCGACCGTTGCTTCCTCCCTGACCGCCGCCGTGCCGCCGCTCTTCGCGCGCC
>JAYVQV010000565.1:0-3706 GCA_043776855.1 Limisphaerales bacterium
TGGATGACATGATTCTCGAATCGTTTCCCGCTGGCTGGTTTGCGCTCGGTAAAAAAACACTGTGCAAATCATTTTACAGCGGCGCGCTTTCAGGATTTAACCTGCAACAAAGATATTTTTCACCGGCAAAATACGCGGACGGGATGAGTCATGTTTATTGGGAAATTAACCAGCGTCCGCCGTGGAATCTTTGGTCGCGGATGTTGCTTCCTGATTTCAAACCTTCCCGGTTTGCGGAAACACAAACTCAACTCGACCTTGCCCGCGTCGCCATTGCGCTGGAACGCTGGCGGCTGGCGGCGGGAAATTATCCCGCGACGCTGGACGCGCTGGCGCCGCGCTTCCTCGAAAAAATTCCGCGCGATGTCGTCAACGGCCAGCCGCTGCACTATCGCCGGACGGACGACCCGCCTTCGTCCAACTCCGGCGCGGCGCGCGGAAAATTTCTGCTCTGGTCTGTCGGCTGGAACGGCGTGGATGACGGCGGCGTGCCGGGCTTGAACGAATACGGCCAATACAAACCAGCCAGCGGCGACTGGGTCTGGATTTTTCCACAACGGTGACGGCCAGCCGTCCGGTTGACTTTTCCCGAAAAGGCATCAAGATGCCCGCATGAGAACCACCCTGACATTGGATCGTGATGTGGCGGTGAAAGCGCGGCGCGGCGCGGCCCGGCTGGGGCAGCCGTTCAAGGCCGTCATCAATTCCGCCTTGCGGATCGGCCTCGAAGAAGTTTTGAAACCAAAGCCCGCCAAGCCTTACCGCGCCAAGACGTATTCGATGGGTTTGAAGCCGGGCTACAGTTACGACAAGATCGCGGATTTAATCGCGCAGGGTGAAGGGGAGAATCACCGATGACGCTGGTGGATGCGAACCTGCTGCTTTACGCAACGGATGATTTTTCCGAGCCGCACTTCGCGGCCAAAACTTGGTGGCACTCGCAGTTGAGCGGCACGCGAACCGTCGCCCTGTGCTGGCCGGTGTTGCAGGCATTCATCCGCATCGGCACTAATGCCCGGCTGCAACGCCAGCCGATGACTCTCCCGGAAGCGATTCAGACCGTGCAAAGCTGGCTGGATCAGCCCTGCGTCCGCATCGTGCAGCCGACGGAAAATCATTGGGCAATTTTTCAGCAAATGCTCCGCACCGGCAGCGCCACGGCGAATCTGGTTTCGGACGCGCACCTCGCGGCGCTCGCCGTGGAGCATGATTGTGTGCTGTATTCCACGGACCGGGATTTTGCGCGCTTCCGGGGATTGAATTGGGAAAATCCCATCGCCAAAAAATAATTTGCCGCCGTCGCATGGGGAAAAATTCCAGCTTTCATTCACCGCTCATTGCCGCCGCGCAGGAACTTTCGGCGGCGGTGAACCGTTTGAAATTCAAGCCGCCCGTCGCCTACGTCGGCAATCCACTGGACTACGCGGGGGCGGCGCACGCGCAGTATCTCCAAAAATTTGGCGGCGGGAAAAAGCGCGTCGTGTTTCTCGGCATGAATCCCGGCCCGTTCGGCATGGCGCAGACGGGCGTGCCGTTCGGCGAAGTCGCGGCGGTGCGCGATTGGCTGAAAATTTTTGCGCTCATCTCACAACCGGCCAAGGTGCATCCCAAACGTCCGGTGCAAGGTTTCGATTGCACGAGGTCGGAGGTGAGCGGGAAACGGTTGTGGGGCTTATTCGCGGAACGGTTTGGGGCGCCGGAGAATTTCTTCGCGGAACATTTCGTTTTGAATTATTGCCCGCTGGTTTTTTGTGATGCAGGCGGTCGCAACGTGACGCCGGATAAATTGTCCACGAGCGAGCGCGAAAAACTTTTCGCCGCGTGCGACGAACATCTGCGGCGCGTGGTGGAAATTTTGGAGCCGGAATGGGTCATCGGCGTGGGCGCGTTTGCGAAGGTGCGCGCGGAACTGGCGCTGGAAAAATCGGGCGCGAAGTTCGGGACGATCCTGCATCCGAGTCCGGCGAGTCCGGCGGCGAACCGGGGTTGGGCGGCGGCGGTGACGAAGCAGTTGGTGGCGCTGGAGATCTGGCGGTGAATCGTGAGCGGATGGTTTGACGGAACGATGCTGAAGAAAATCGGGAGCGCAGCCGCCCCGGCGGTGGTTCGGCGCGCCCTCGCGCCGAACCCGAACGCACGGAGGCCAACCGAATGAAGTTTGGTTTTCGTCCGCCCGGGCGGGTCGCGGGGGCGCGACCCGCTGCGCCCGAGGCGGGCGCGCTCCCCAATTCAACGGCATGGTTCCGGCTAAATCCAGCCGCCACTAAAAAATAGTTCTCAAGTCATGGGCGGTTCTTTCCGATAGGGCGGGCGGACGGGTTTCATGAAAAATTTCTTTTTTAATTTTGGCCGCAGCGGACGGGCAGTTTGTGATTGCCAGTCTGTGGGCGGGAGACTACGGTGGCGCGTCGTTCATTCAGCCATGAAACTGCTCATCATGCGGATGGCCGGGGCGCTGGCCGCTTCAAGCCGGACGGGAAAGATTTTATCACCATGAAGACTACCATTGGATTCTTCGTTGTCGGCGGCTGCCTGTGGTCGGCGGCGATTTTGCCGCTGCGGGCGGCGACGAATTCCGCCGCCGCGTTCGGCGGGCTAAATCTCGCGCAACTGGCGGAGGTGAAAATTGACATCGCCAGCATCAAGTCGCGGCCAGTCCGCGAGCAACCAGGAATTGTTTCCGTGATTCAAGCGGGGGAGATTCGTGAAATGGGGGCGCGCGATCTCACGGACATCTTGCAGCTGGTGCCGGGGTTTGGTTTGGGGCAGGACGTGAACGGCGTGGTGGGGCCGAGTTTTCGCGGGCTGTGGGCTTATGAGGGCAAGTTGCAATTGATCGTGGACGGCGTGGAGATGAATGAAACGCTTTACGGCACGACGCAACTTGGTCATCACCTCTCGGCCGACGCGATTGAGGAGGTGGAAATCATCCGTGGTCCCGGCTCGGCGAAATACGGCGGCACGGCGGAGCTGGCGGTGATCCGCGTGACGACGAAGGGCGCGGGGCGGAACGGCGGTTACGGTTCCGTGACGCCGTCGTTTGCGAGCGGACAGATGGCGGTGGATTACACGGGCGGGTTTGGCTACACGAAGAATGACTGGCGCGTGGCGGCGAATGTTTATGTGGGGGAAAATTTCCGTTCCAACCGCCGGTATGTGGCGCTGGACGGAACGAGTTTTGACATGACGCATGATTCGGACATCGAATCGCGCATGGTCAGCGTGGGGCTGGGCTGGAAAGATTTGGATGTGCGCGTGATCTATGACCGTTACCGGCTGGATGACCGGATCAATTTTGGGATGCCGCTGAATACCGTGGAGCACATCAGCTTTGAGACGATTGCGACGGTGGCGAAGTATGACTGGCAGGTGAATGACTGGCTGATGTTGACGCCGAGCTTCACTTACAAACAGCAGACGCCGTGGCACGGGGGCGTGATAGGGCAGACGGTCGAGAACGTGACGGAGCGTTACATCGGCGAGCTGACGGCGGTGGTGAATTTGTCCGACACGGCCACGCTGCTGGCGGGCCTGCGTTACCACCATGACGACGCCGAGGCGAAGGACACGAGTTTTTATGGCGTGCCACCGGATCAATTCTACAAGAACGGCACGAGCGCCGAGGTCAGCTACGACACGATTTCGCCGTATGCCCAACTGGACTGGGATTTGAAGTGGGTCAACCTCACCGTGGGCGGACGCTACG
>JAYVQV010000566.1:0-3702 GCA_043776855.1 Limisphaerales bacterium
TCCAGGCCGGGATTTTTCCGGTCAATGAAACCGTCTTGATTCAAGTCCTCAATCAATTCCCGGCGCTCGTCGGCGGGCAGCTTGTCGTTGTTGATGGCCGAAATCCAATACTGCTCCGCCGCCGGATCCACGCCGACCAGGCTCAACGCTTCGCGCGCGTCGGGATCTTGGATTTCCGGCTTCGGCGGCTTGGGCTTGGCGTTGGCCGCAGTTTGCGAAACGGGCTTGGCGGCGGATTTTTTCGGCGCGGGTGAAACGTCCGCCGATTTTTCAACGGCCAGAATTTCTGGCGCGGCGGGTGGTTCAATTTGGGCGGCAACCGTTGCGACCGAAACTGGTGGCGGACTGGCGGCGGGCGGCGCAGAGTTTTTCACCGGCGGACGGCTCGCATAAAACACGCTGGCCACCACGACCATGACTGCCGCGAGCAAAATCAGGATGAACGATGGTTTTAGTTTCATAGATATGGCTTTGGTTTTATCGGGTGGTGTGTGAGATCAAAACTTCATCGCCGCCCTGAGGGACTTCGCGCACCCAGCCGACGCCGGGCGCGTGGAATTTGAATTCGGTTGTGCCGTCGGCCAGCGTCTCTTTCACCTTCACGCAATTTTCATAAGTGCCGGCAGGAACGGAAACTGTTTCAGAAACGGAAACTATTTCGTCCTCCTCGTAGATTTCCTTGTTCACGTCCTCGGACTTGAACTTGTCGCCGACTTTCGGATGCGCCGGGATGATGACGCCGGGATTCTGCGTGTCCTTGCCGAGCAGCCACGCGCCTTCGTGGTTCACGACTTTTCCGTTTTCATATTCGTCCACATCTTCGCCGAGATAATAGACATTGCCCTCGTCGTCCTGCGCGAAATAGTCAAGCGTGACCTCCGCCAGCTTGCCGTCCTTGAACTCGCGGTCCTCCATCACGAGCGAGTCAATCTTCTGCCCGGCAATCTGAAAGGTCTTGTGCTTCTTCGGCAACAGCGTGCGCTCGACGCGGATTTTTGCGCCGGCTTCCGTGCCTTCGAGAATGTCCTGCTTCAAATAAGCCAGCGGCAGCAAAGGATTCGTGATGTCGCGCGGATGGCTGAACTTCATCGCGGCGGAAACTTTTTTTCCTTTCGCGCCCTTCGCCTGCTCCGCCGCGCGATCGGCGGCATCGTCGTGCTTGGTCTCAATGAGCTTGCCGTCGGCGGTGATGACGAGGTCGGCGATGGCTCCATCCTTGGCCTTCACGCCTGCTTCGTAAATGACGAGGCCGTCCTTTTTTTCGTTCTCGCAGTCAACGCTCTGGCCGGCGACCCCGCCGTTCGCCAGCACCGTCGCGCGGACGGCTTCGGGCACGTCCGCCCATTTTACTGCCGTTCCTGCGCGGCAGACGGAAGCCGTTGCGCCGAGCGATAACGCGATGACGAGCGCCGCCAGGCTGAACGTGGATTTATGCTTTTGTGTTTTCATATCGTTGTTTGTTTTTCGTTTTGCGAATGACGCGGAGCGCGGGTCTGTGACCCGCAGCCGCTCCGCCATGAGTGACGCGTTGGAAAAAGCTGGCCTCCGCCAACGCGGATGTGCTGCGGCTCACAGAGCCGCGCTCCGTCATTCAATCATTTCGCGCGACCCATCAAGTAAAACAAATTCACATGACACACGCCTGAACCAAAAATTAAATCTCTGTCATTTGCCGATGTCACCGACGACGCCTTCGTCATTTCTCCATACCGAAAACCAAAACCTTAAAACTGCCCGCGACCATTTTACCGCGGCGCTGGCCGGCGGCGGGTTCTTCAAATTTCGCGGCGGCGAGATAAATTTTGTGCGTCGCCGGGTCAAGCGTCATCGTGCGCGAACCTTTTTCGGTTTTCAACGTTTGCACGACCGTGAGTTTGTCGCCGTCTTCCTTGGCAATCGTCACCGTGCCGTCGCTGCACGAGGCGAACGCGAATCCGGTGGCCGGATCGAATGAATTGGCATCCACCCCATCGCCAATCGGAACGCTCGCGAGAATTTTCCCCGTCGTGCTGTCCATCATCGCCATCGTCTTGGTGTCGCCGCAGCCGAGAAATAGATGGTGCGTTTTTTCATCGAACGCCATGCCGCTCGCCGCTTCGTTCGGCGCAATCGGCCAGCGGTTCACGACGGTGTGCGTCTTGGTGTCAATCGCCACGACTTCATTTTTGTCTTCGATGTTATTGAAGACGCGGCCCGCCTTCGCATCCGCCGCTGCGAACTCCGGCTTGCCGCCGAGCGGAATCGTGGCGACCACTTTCGCGGTCTTCGGATTAATCACCGTCGCCGACTCGCCCTTGCCGTTGAAAAGATAAACTTCCTGCTGGCCCGGCTCGTAAAGCATCCCGTCGGGATTGCCGCCGGTGGCGACTTTGGAAAGCGTCTGCAACGTTTTCAAATCCACGATGCTCGCCTTGTTCTCGCGGCCATTGCTCGTCACGCCGAGACCGAGGTCAGGGCAAGGTGCCAAACCATGCACGCCCGGCGTGTTGGTGATTTCGCCGGCCACGACATCCTTCGCCAGATCAATGACGACCACTTTCGACGCGTGCGAAATGTAAAGCCGCTGCGCCGCCGAATCCACGGACGCATAATCCCAGCCGCCCTCGCCGCCAACGGGAATTTCCTTGAGCAGATGATACGGTTCCGCCGCGTGGGCGAAGGTCACGGCGACAACGGAGAACAAAACGGGCAATAGAATTTTTTTCATGGCGGGAATTGGGTGGGACGGATTCGTTGGTTAAGTTTGGTCGCAGTTCAAGACGCTGGCGCGCCTCATTGCGTTTCAGAAAACGCGCCAGTGTCCCGGATAATTTACTTTTTGGCCTTGGCTTTGGCGGCGTCCTCGGCGGCTTCCTTGGCCTGGTCAGCGGGCGTTTCCGTGACCACGTCCAGCACCGCGCCCGTCGTCGCGTCCACGGCCACTTCCTTGATGTCCGCCGTGCCGGCCTGCGTGAGGTCGAACGACCAGATCAGCTTGCCTTTTTCCATTTCCAGTTCGCCGGTCTTCACCGTGCCGCCGGGAACTTTGGCGAGCGCGCTGGCCTGCGCCGCGGCTTTGGAAATTTTCGCCTGCGATTCAAGTTTTCCTTTTTCGCACTGCTCGCATTTTTCCCACGCGCAGCCGGTGAAGAGCGCGGCGGCAAGCCCGAGACTGACAATCATTTTAATTTTCATAGATTTAATTTTGTTGGTTGGTTGAGCGCATTACCGCCGCCATGAAACTGCAACCAGATGAACCCCCGCTGAAGGTTGCGTGACAGTTCTGTCATCTGCGCTGCGTTGGCGGGTGCATCTTGACCCTGTCCTGATCCAGCAGCAGGCGGGACGCCTGCGCTACTTTGGGCGGCGGCTTCGCCGCCGCTGTAGCACAGGCGTCCCGCCTGTCCGGGCGAAGGGACGTGGCCACTGGCTAATTTCTGATTCATGGACAGTTTCAAGCTGCACCCGGCAACGTTTGTTCGATGGAGTTTTAATTGCGTAAATCCCGGCCATGCCGCAAATTTACCCGCACCAAGCCGAATCGAACTGAAACCATTTATTCCGTCCAAACATTCATATGAAAACCAAATCGTTCCTCGTCCTCGCGCTGTGCGCGGGCTTCGCCGCCACCCAACTCCACGCCGCTGACACGCTCACGCTCGCGGCGATTCCTAAATCCACCGGCGGCGAATTCTGGGAAACCGTTGGCAACGGCGCAAAGAA
>JAYVQV010000567.1:0-3675 GCA_043776855.1 Limisphaerales bacterium
ACAGGGGAGAGGAGGCCGATGGTTTGCGAAATAAAAATCCCCTCTCCCCAGCCCTCTCCCCGCTCGTGCCTCGCGGGGCGAGGGAGCCAGACCGCAACCGGGTCAAGCTGCACCCGGTTGAGTTCCTAATTCAAAAATTACATTGACTCAAAAAAAATTCCAGGCAATTATATCCGCAACCGATACATCCATTGAAATGACAAAACCCAAGACCGATCCCGAAAGTTTGCTGCCGCTCACCCCGGCGGTTTTTCATGTGCTGCTCTCGCTCGCGGGCGGCGACCGTCACGGCTATGCCATCATGCAAGACGTGGCGGAAAGCACGGAAGGCCAGATCAAGATGGGGCCGGGAACTTTATACGGCACGGTCAAGCGGCTGCTCGAAGCGCAACTCATCGAGGAATCCGACGAGCGGCCCGACGCGCATCTGGACGATGACCGGCGGCGTTACTATCGGCTCACCGGCGTGGGCGAACAGGTTGTCCGCGCGGAAGCCAATCGCTACGCCGACATCGTGGCCATCGCGCGCGGGAAAAAATTGATCGGCAAGGCGGCTCGCCTTGGCTGGAGCGCTGGCTTCCAGCCGGCGTGGTGCGCGTGGGCGATGAACTCGCCGGCTGGAAGCCGGCGCTCCAATTGGCTCCCCGGAGGTGCGGCGTGAACAGCGAATCGCGCGGACGAAACTTCCCCATCGCGCAGAAAATTTACGGCGCACTGTTGCGGGCGTATCCGGCGGCGCACCGCGCGGCTTATGGCGGGGCGATGGCGCAGTTGTTCCGCGACCAGTGCCGCGATGCGTGGGGTGAATCCAAAAATTTCGGCCTGCTGAAACTCTGGCTGCGCGTGCTGCCGGATTTGGTGAGCACGTCCATCATGGAACGGCTGGCCGCGTTGAATGAAAGGAAAACTATGAGCGATAAACTTGGCAACCTGACCGGCGGTCAAATTCCAGCCCGTAAAATATTTTTTCGGACGTTCATCCCAATATTTGTGCTGGTTTTTTTATATCACCTGCTTGCGGCTTTTCTTTTGCCGGACTCGTTCGCCAGCACCAGCCAAGTTTTGATAAAACCCAAACCAGACTCCCCAAATATTGCTGCCCAATATGACCCATATTTGCTTCAGACACAGTTTGAATTCATCCATTCACGGGCTGTGCTTGAACCTGTGGTCGAACAATTGAACCTGAATGAAGTCTGGGGAAAGAAATATTTCGCCGGACAAACGCTCAAGACTTCTGAGACGGTGGAAATTTTGAAAAACCGTATGACTCTTTCACCAGTGAAAAACACCATGATTATTTCCATGCAGGTTTATAGTGATGATAAAAACGAGGCGGCAACACTTGCCAATGAGATTGCTGATTCATACTTGAAACAGACAAAAAACGGTCAAGCAACGATTTTGGTCCAAGGCTCGCAAGTAAGCGGCTCACTTGGTTTGGTAATCATTGAAAAGGCTACGCCCGGCAGATATGCCGTAAAACCAAACAGACCTTTGACTGTATTTATGGGGTTCTTCTTTGGACTCATATTGGCTGGTGCAATTGGCGGCGTGGCATTTTTTATCACCAAACTCCGGCGGAGGAATCGCGCGCCGGATGCGTTGGTTGGAAGTTAGATTTCTCCGCGCCAAAAGCGGTGCTAGAGCGTTTTCAGAAATGATGTGGCACACAGATGGGAGCCGCCGTTCTCCCTCACCCTCAATCCCTCTCCCGCTGGGAGAGGGAAGTGGCCGTCGGCACTCGCAGAAATTCGGAAGCATCGCCGACTGATTCCGCCGCAAGTTTTGCCGGCGGCGGCGAACGGTTCTCCCTCTCCCAGCGGGAGAGGGCCGGGGTGAGGGAGAACGCTTTCGCCAACGGACAGCTATCTAATTTCTAGAATCGCTCTAAAGCGGCCGCAGTCCACCGCCGCTTTCGCCCGCAGCCGAGGCAAGCAGATGGTTGGCTACCGTCATTTGCAAACCGCCGCCTTCTAAAAAACACCGCAGACAAAGGGTTATAGCGGTCTAATGAAAACCGTGGCCGGTATCTGACCGGACCCAAAGTAGGGCGGGCGTCTCGCCTGCCCGCGTCGGCGCAGCCGACGCCACCGCTCGCGCTGACGCGCTCGTCCGGGCAGGCGAGACGCCTGCCCTACTTTGAAGACCACAGTTTTTTATTAAACCCGAAATCCGAATTGGCACAGGCATCTTGCCTGTGAGTTCGTAGGAATGAACCCACAGGCTAGAAGCCTGTGCCACTACGGCGGGCGTCGCCCGCCGGAAAATTTTCCACCCACAGCCTGAAACCAATCCCGTTGCCATTCGCGTGGATTCGCGTCCCTTCGCGGTTTCAACTTCGGCGTTCGGGTTAAACCGCTTCAAAAAGTTAAGCCGCAAAAAAGCACAAACGGCGCAAAAGTTTTTTCTTCTGCGCCTTCTGCGTCTTTTTGTGGCTAAAATTTTTTTTGGAGTTATTTCCCCCGCGTCTGCCGGGCGAGTTCCAAAATTCCATCCGCTGCTTCCGTGTCGCCGTTGATCTCGAATTTCGGCGGCATCGGCTGGCGGCCAACCCAGGTGTCTTTCGCGTGCATGTCCATCATGCGCTCAAGCAGGTTTGCCTCGGTGACATGATAGCCGAGGCCGAGGTCTTCGGTCATGCGCGCGTTGATGAATTGCTCGGCGTGACCCGGCACGGGCAGCACGAAGGTCGGCTTGCGAAACGCGAACGCCTCGGACAGCGCGGAGTAGCCGCCGTTGATGACGAGCGCGTCGGCGCGGGCGAGAATCTCGGTGTTGTTCATCAGGCGACCGTGAAATTTCACATTGCCGTGCGAATTGCCGTCGCGCCCGACGACGTCCACGTTGAAGGGAAATTCGCGATTATCAAAATTCACCAGCGTCGCGTGAACGGAACCGCTCAACATGAAGACGACGTTCTTCAACTGCTTCGGCGAAAGATTTTGCTGCGGTGTCGTGGCGATGATCTCGCGGACGTTGCGACGGACGATGAGGCCGATGCGTTTGAACTTCGGATGGCGCGTCGGCGTGCGGAGCGGATACGGGCTTAAAATCAAATCGCAAAACTTGCGGTGAAACAGGTAGTCGGAAAATTCTACGAACCAGAAATGGCTGCGGACACCTTTCGCCTCGCGCCGATGTTTGAAAAATTCCGTGACGACGACTTCCGAATTGTTGATGGCCGCGATGGGGATTTTCTGGCGGCGCAACGGCGCGGTGGCGTATTCGGAATCCGTCACGGCGATGTCCGGCTTCACCTTGGCGATGATTTCCTCGAGCTTCGCGCGCTTGGCCTGCGCCAGTTTATAGAGCGCGCCGACGGTCTTGACGGTGGACCAGCCGTTCACGCCGCCGTTGCTGCCGGAGTAATAAAACGACGCCATTTCATGCAGCGACGCGATTTCTTTGCGCGTGGAAAAATATTTCAGCCCGTTGCCGGAGGTCAGGACATGGACTTGCACGCCAGCCGCGGCGAGGTGTTCGATCACCGCGTGGCAGCGGGTGCTATTGCCCATGCCAAGGCCGTTGATCAGGAAAAGACAGGAAAAGGACACGCGTCAGGTTGGCATTGTCACCTTGACAAAATCAATAAATATTCAGACAAGCCTGCGATGATTATTTGCGCCGACGACTACGGGATGCGCGCCGACATTGACCGCGCCATCCTCCAGC
>JAYVQV010000568.1:0-14462 GCA_043776855.1 Limisphaerales bacterium
TTGCGCCAGAAAAGATTTCATCGCGTCGGCCAGCGGGACTTTTTGTTTCCAGCCGAGGCGGTCGCGGAGTTTTTGATTCGTAAAAGTATTGCCCTGCCACTCGGCGGCGCAGCGGCGGCGGTTGAAAACGGGCGGCAACTGGCCGCCGGATTTCTTGGAATAATTTTCCCAAAGCACGCAGCCAAGATACGCGAGGCGATACGGAATCCAGATGGAAAAAAACTTTTTCGCCGACTTGCGGGCGGCGAGAAAATCGCGACTGGTCATGGTTTCGTCATCCACGACGTTGAACGTTTCGCCATCCACGCCGGGCCGGAGCGCAGCGAGGACGATGGCTTCGGCGCAGTTGTCCACGAAGGTGAGCGGCAGTTCGTTGCCGCCGCCGAGGTGGATAAAAAAACCGAAGGTGTTGATGCCGACGCGTCCGCTCAAATCCGGTTTGCCGGGGCCATAGACCGCGCCGGGGCGGAGGATGACGAAGGGCAAATTCTTTTTCGCGCCGTAGTCGCGCACGATTTTTTCCTGCTGCAATTTGCCAAAACCGTAGGCGTCGTTGCGCGTCTGTGATTCGGTTTCGAGCGGACAGGATTCATCCAGCAACGCGCCGCGTTCCATGCCCCAGTTGGAATAGACGGCGAAGGAACTGACGTTGACGAATCGCTTGGGCTGGCCGGATTCGAGAAAGGCTTCAATCAAATTGCGCGTGGCGAGCGCAGAATTCATGAACGCGCCGGCAAAAGATTTTTCAAACCCGGCGGCGAGGTGGATGACGACGGCAACATCTTTGGCAGCGACCTGACAATCTTCGCGCGACAGCAAATCGCCGGAAATAATTTCCGCCGTTTTCCCAGCGGGATACTTGGCGAGAATGGCTTTCAGTTTTTCCAGCTTGCTGGACGGACGGACGAACAGCCGCAGCCGGGCGCAGCCGCGCGCGAGCAAATTTTCGACGACGCTCGTGCCGACAAAGCCGTTGGAGCCGGTGACCAGAATGAGGTCAGTGGGCGAGACGATGGAGTCCGTGAGCATCGCGGAATTTATTGGAACTATTTCCCGAACTGGACGAGGTCAGCGCAAATAAACTTTCAAGCCGGTGGGCGGGGGCAATCCCGGCGCATTGGTGGCCGGGGGGACGCTGTTTGTGCCGCCATCCAGCAGCACGAGCGGGTGCGGAAATGAGTAGGGCGCATAGCCGGGCTTGGCGGTGTTGAAATAAATTTCGCGGCCTTCCTGAATGTTGGGGTAGGTAGAGGAAATGCCGGAGGGTGTGCCGTTCATGGTGTTGTCCCAAGAGTAGAGCGGTTCGAGCACCTGGTTTGGCCAGGTGTTCGTGTGCGTGACGACGCTGAAGGTGTAGGTGACGGAGTTGGGCCAGTTGCCAATGGTGAGGTCGGAAAGCATTTCACCGCTGCCGCGGCCAACTTGATCGAGCGAGGCCTCGACGAAATATATTTTGAACGCGTCGCCGGCGTTGAAAATAATCTGGAAGTCTTTGCACGGGGTCATCACGAGCGTGTCGGCGGTGTTGTCCGCGATGAGGCAGAAGTTCACCGTGCCGGCGCCGTGACCCACGGCGGCGGAACTGGCCGTGGGATCGCTGACGACGTAGCCTCGCCACTGATGGGGCGTCCAGTTGGCACCGGGGCAGGTGACCTTGTTGCCGGCGGCCGAGTTGATGCCGGTGAAATAAACCGTGGAATTAATTTTGTCCCACGAGTTGATGCCATCCACGCCGCCGAAGGGGGAGTTGGCCTGCACGTTGCGGTAATTTTCGGTGGTGTTGAACAGCTTGAAGCCATTGACGGTGTTGCCGAACACCACGCCGGTGCCGCCGCGAAAATCCATCGCGGTCACCCAGTTCTGGTCGTGGGAAAAAGTGTTGTTGTAAATTTCGTAGCTGCGGGTGCTGCGGTAGCGGCCGGAGGTGTCGTTGCCGTGGTTATACCAGGCGCAGTTCACAATCACGTTGTTGCGGAAAACCGATTCGCTGCCGGCGTAGCCGTCAAAAACCGCCTGGGCGCCGAGGCCGCTGTAGTTGGTGAAGTAGCAGCTCTCGACGTAGAGCGCGTTCGTGCTGCCGTAGTTGGGCGGGTTGTGATAGGGACGGTCGCCCCAAGAATCGTTCTGCGGGTCGGAAGTGCTCCAAGGATTCGCGGGGTTGACGCTTAAGCCGTAATGCGAGATGGCCTCGGCGCGCAGGAGAAAAATGCAGTGATCAATGAGACCGCCGTTGCCGTAGGGGAAAATATTATTGCCGTTCAAGTTGATGAACATGCAATGGTCAATCCGCCACGGCGCGATGGAATTGTAAGCGCGGTTATCAATCAGAATTTTTCCCTTGTAACTCTGGTTGCCGGCGCCGTTGTCCCGGAAGGTGATTCCCGTGAGGCGGGTCAGCGCGTTGGTTTTCGGAATGGCATTGAGGAAGCCGGAATAATTTCCCCAGCCGTTCGGCAGGGCGTCCACGAGGAAGGTGGCGTTGGTTCCCGCACCGGCGAGCGTGATGCCGGAAAAATCCACCTTGCCGGTGGTCCATGTCCAGGTGCCGGCGGGAATTTGCACGGTGTCGCCGGGGCTGGCCTGGGCGATGGCGGCGGTGACGGCGACTTCCGTGCCGCTGGCGGCGTTGATGACCGCCGCGTGAACGGGATGAAAACCGAGCAGGAACACGCCGCAAAAAATAACTCGGATGGCAGTTTTAAGTCTGTTCATAGGATTCGCGCGAAACATTTTTAACTGTCAGCAATCTACAAGCCAAAGGGCCGGTCGGGCAACAATCTTTACCGCCTGAATCAGCCGATTCAATCTCTAAACCGAAACCATGCCGTAGAAAATGGGGAGCACAGCCGCCCCGGCTGTAGTTCGGCGCGCCCTCGCGCCGAACCCGAACGCACGAAGGCCAACCGATTGGTGTTTGGTTTTCGTCCGCCCGGGCGGGTCGCGCGGGCGCGACCCGCTGCGCCCGGGGCGGGCGCGCTCCCCAATTCAATTGCATGGTTCCGGCTAAAAGCCTGTCTGAAAATGTTGTTTTCGTCCTCGTCCTCGTTCTCGTCCTCGATTTTTTGGAGGTTGCGAGGACGAGGACGAGAACGAGAACGAGGAGGAGTGGATGCTTCTGCCTTTTTCAAACACGCTCTAACCCAAGAAACCGTCCGCCGCCATGCTTGTTTTGTGGACACGCGCCGGGTCAGCGTCCGATTCCGGTATGTCGGCAGGGGCGGGTTCCACCGGGTCGCGCGCGGGATAATCAATCGCCATCAGGAAAAACAGGAAAAAGGGAAAGCCATGGGTCCGGAAGAGCGCCTCGGTAAAATTATAAACGATGAACGCCGCAAGATAGGCCAGCCGGAGTCGGCCAAAATCAAAGTCATTCAACAACGCGCGCTGGGCTTTGACATAGGTTGCCAGCAACATCGCAAAGGTGAGGCACAAGCCCAGCCCCCCGATTTGAATGTAAGTTTCCAAGTAGCCATTGTGCGCCTCGTTGAGACTCAATCCCGGCATCAACACCGCAATTTCATCCAACCGCTGGCCGAGCCAGAAACTTTCAAAACCAACGCCCAAGACCGGGTTGATGTCCCAGTGCAGCAACATATCCCAGATTTCCGTCCGCCCGGTCAGGCTGGTGTTCCGGCCCAGCGCATGGATGATGATTTCGTGGAGGTGGAAAAAATATTGGGCGGCTCCCAATACCACGCCGCCGATAATCAGATAACTCCCCAGCCGGGAATGGTTCACCGATTTAAGACCGAGAAACCACATCATCGCCAGCGCCATGGCCAGCGCGCCGATGGGCGAAGAACTGTGCGCCCTGTAAAGCAGCCAGAGCACCGGCCCGATGAACGCCGCGCAAAAAATAAGTTCATTCCGTCGCTCTGGGGATTTTTCCCGCCGCCACACCCGCTGGAAATGCCAGACAAAAAACAGGGACAGGACAAAGCCATCGCAACCCAGCACGTTTTTATCCGTCGCGATGCCGGTGTCCATCCGCTGCCCGCTCCACGCGTCATAGGCGCTGCCCAGTTCGGGGAAATATTTGATGAACAGGATCGAGACCGGAACGATCACATACGCGAACCGTTTCAGCAGCCGCGTCAGCGACTCGATTGGATCCGGCTCCGTCAGCAGCACCAGCACCATGACCGGCTGGCCGAACAGCTTGACCCAGCGCTTGAGCGAGACCAGCGGATAATCTGACCAGAGCGTGGCCAGCAGACAGTAGCCGAGATAAATGGCGACCCAGCGGTTGTGACGGATAAATTCGCCCCAGTTGACCTGCCGCTGCTTCAGCACATAAAGCCCGCCCGCGATGAGCGTGAAGAAAAAGGCCGCGTCCAGCGGGCTGCCCTCCTGCACGGAACCACCGACGCCGCTCAACCCAAAGATGCCGAGCCACTCGGAAAAAAACCGCGAGCCGCTGACCATGATCCAGAAAAACGGCAGCCAGAGCGCGCTCGTGACATTGGGCCGCTCGCGAAAATCGCGGCGGAACAACCAGGCCATGAGCGCCACGCACAAGACGGCGGCAATTTCTTTAGGCATGATAGGTTCAGAACCAAATCAACGGACGCCAGTCAGGCCACTGACCAGCTTGAGGAATTTTTTTTCCTCCATGTCCCAACTGTTCTGCTCGTAAATGGTGCGGCCACGGCGCAGGACATTTTCCAGCCCCGCCGGATTTTCGTAGGCCCACGCGATTTTTTTGGCGAGGCTGTCCACCTCGCCCGCATGGAAATAAATGATGTCGTCCTCGCCGAAATAATCCTGGATGCCTTGCGTGTCGGGCACGATGACCGGCTTCTGCATCGCCAGGTATTCAAAGATGCGCGTCGGAAAATTAATGGCCGTGAACGAACTGGAGCGGTTCGGAATCACGCCCACATCAATCGTGGAAATCACCCGGGCAATCTCCTCCAGCTTTTTGAAGCCGTGCGATTTCACCATGCTTTCCAACTTCAGTTCGCGCACCAGTTCCTCGATGGTGGCCGAGTAATCCGTCGGCTCGCCATACATGTGCAGTTGCAGGCCGGGAATTTTTTCCCGCAACTGCGCGACCGCGCGGATGGCGATGTCCAAGCCGTGCCGCTCCACCAGCAGGCCGTGATACATCAGGATGAACGGGCGATGGGCGGCGGCGTGTCCGTTCACGGCGGGATGTTTGGCCGGATTGAAAATAGTCGTCTGCGGCGAGTTCATCACCGTCTCGATTTTCTCCGTCCCGCAGCTCCGCGACGTAAAAAGTTTTTTGAACGCCAAATTCGGCGTCACAATCTGGTGCGCGAAACTGATACTGCGGCGCTCCATTTTTTTCAGCCACTTTACGACGTAGTGTTCTTCCGGCAGGTTGTAAATGCTGCGGAACAGTTCCGGCATCGGGTCGTGCAAGTCGAGAATGACCTTCGCTCCGCGCAGCTTCGGCACGAGCGCGCTGAACACGAGGAAGTCCGGCATATTGTGGACGTGGATCAGCCGGAAACGTTTCTTGAAACTTTTCAGCGTGAGAAAAATAAACGCGCACAGCAGGAACCAGCCGTATTGCAGCATATACACGATCTTGCCCGCGCGGCGGCGCTTGAGCGGCGCGTGATAGACGTTCACGCCGTTGATGACCTCGTGCCACGGCTCGGAACTGTCGCGCCGCAGGCAGATGACATCCACGTCCATGCCCGCGCGGGCGAGCGACTCGGCTTCGCGTTTCGGGCGTGGGTCGGTGGCGTAGTAGGAATACAGGACGACGCCCGCGGACTGGCCCTGAAAAATTTTCTGCGGAACCACCGGCGCGGCGGCCGGGGTTTTTTGCGCGGCGGGCACGCACGTTTCGCGATACCATGCGGCGACCTCGTGGGGCAGGGCGTGCCAATAGTCGTTCCCGTATTTTTCGGTGACGTGCTGGAGAAATTCCGCGTAGAACGCGGCGGGGTATTCCGCGGCCTTCAGTTTTTTCCCGTCAAAGGCGACGTAGTCTGGATGCACGTTGACGAGCACCATGCCGCCGCGTTGCGCGATCCAGTCCAGTTTTTTCTTCCAGATGTCCGGCGATGTTTCTTGCAGGACGTTGAACATCGTCGAATCCTGCGGCAGGGTGTAAGGCAGTTCCACAAAGCCGCCGCCGCCGGGATGCGCCGCCCAGAAAGGAAAAATTGTGTTCGCGCCTTCCGGCTGCGGCTCGAAGGGATCGGTGTCAAAGGTCGAGGCGTCGTATTCGATGTTCAGTTCATGCAGGCAGTCGCGGTCATGCAGCATGAAGCCGGAGCGGAAGCCGCGCGCGCCCCATTCGCGCAGGTAGCCGTTGATGCTGCGGGCGTTCTCCGCGAACTCCCCGCGCCGCCAGTAAAGTTTCCCGTCGTGGCGCAGGTCGTGGACGCCGACTTCAAAGCCGTTCCGCTTCAATTCGTCGCGCAATTCGCGACTGACGCGGTAGCCGCCTTCGGGAATGAAGTTGAACGAGGAGCGGAAGCCGAGCGCCTGTTCGAGCTGCATCAGGTCGCGGGTTTTGTCCAGGCCAAGCTGGCTTTCCACGTCGTGCGTGAGGACGAGCGCGAATTTTTTTCCGCCCGGCCAGCCCGGCCAGTTCGCAGGAATTTTGCCGGCGGCCTCGTTGATGGGCCACGTCGCCGCGTGGATCCGGCGCTGGCGCTGCGCCAGAAAACGTCGCGCCATCATGCGGACGCGCCACGGGATATACGGCTTGAACCGGTAGTATAATCGGTTGCTAATCATCGGAGACGGCAGGGCAATCAAACGTCGGAAAGAAAATCCTGATGCAGTTGTTTGGGGATGTAGGTCTTGGTCTTGTTCAGCACGGCGGTGACGTTGGCCTTGGACTGCGCGAGGAGCGCGTTGGCCTGCTGCACGACCTGCACGTCGGTTTTTTCAGCTTCGATGACGAGCATTACGGTGTCCATGAAACCGGAGAGGCGCGCGGTCACGCTGGTGGGACTGACGGGCGGCATATCGAAAATGATGTAGTCGTAGTCGCTCGCTTTCAGCTTCGGAATGAGTGAAGCGAAGCGCTTCGGCATGGCGCGCGGCAGGCGGTCGGTGACGGTGTCTTCGGTGACGACGTAAAGATTTTCCTGCACGCGGGCGCCATCGCGGGTTTCGCTTTCGAGGGCGTCATCAAGTTTGCAATGCGGCTTGCCCTTGAAAAATTGTTGCGCCGCGCCGTTTTCCAAATTCATGTCCACGAGCAGCACGCGGCCGTCGCCCGTTTCTGAAAGTGATGAGGCGAGTCCTGCCGCAATGGTGCTGACGCCTGCGCCTTTGTGCGTGCTGGTCACGGCGACGAGCTTGGGTTTGCGCGTGAGATTGATGGATTCAAAATAAACGACCAGGCGGTCGCGCAGCGCGTCGTAGTAGGAGTCGAAACGCCGGTTCACTTCCGAAGACATGATTTCAAGCTGGGCTTCCTTCACGGTCAACGCCCCACCGCCGGCCGTGGTGCCGGGCGCGTAGCCAAGCTGTTTGCGTTCCGGCGCGGACAACATTTTGCGGGCGGCTGGCCGGTTGCCGGCGCTCAAGTCGGGAATGGAAAGGAAGAACGGAATCTTGAGCTTGGTCTGCACTTCAATCGGCCGCTTGATGGAACGGTCCAGAACCAACTCCAGCAGGAAAGCCAGCGCCAGCCCAAAGCCCAGCCCGCCAGCCGCCATGGCAAAAATCTTTTTGTAGTAGGATTTGAAATCGCGGAACGGCGGCGACGGGTGCTGGATGGTCTTGATGTTGTTGACGCGGCCCGGCCCCATGTCCTCGCTGATGCGGGCTTTTTCCAAGGTGGTTTCAATGTTGTTGAGGAAGCTCTCCTGAACTTTTTTCTTCCGCATCAGCGCGGAAATTTTTTGCTCCGCATCACCCAGGCTGTCGGCTTGGGACTGGATTTGGGTGAGCTGTTCTTCCAGGGTTTTAATCCGCGTCGGCAACGAGGACAATTGCATGGCGGAAGACGCCCCGGCAGTGGCCCCGGCGATTGCTTGGTTGACCGAGGAAAAATCCAGCTCGGCCAGTGCCGGGGACTGGTCTTCCATCAGGCTTTTATTTTTGGCCAGGTCTTCAAGTTTTGCGCGAGCCTCCTGCACCAGCTTGTTCTCATCGGTGTAGCCTTGGACGAGGAGGTAGTCATCCAGCTTCTTCTGCCAATAGGCCTGCTGGGAGCAGACGGATTTATATTTGGCCAGCAAGGCATCGGGAATCTTTGACTCGCTGGCTGAATTCGTCATTTTTGACCGGGGTTTTCTCGTCCCCGCCTGCTCGGCCAGGGTGGCCTGATGTTCGGCTAGATCTGCCTTGGCCAAGAACAGGTCGTGGCGGATGCGGGCGATTTCGTCGGAATAATTTTTTTGCTCGATGGCAACATCCACGATGCCGGCATTGGTCTTGACCATGTGCAATTCGCCGTCCGTGAGGGCGATTTGCGCCTTGAGCTGCGAAGATTTTTCGGTGAGCAGGGCGTCGGAAATCCCGATGCTGCTGTGAAATTTAAGATGCAGGTTGAGGTATTCGTCAATGATCGCGCCCGTCACCGTGGAAACAATCGTCGGCTCCGGATGCCGAAAGGTGATGAGCAGGACGCTGCTGTCGCGTGAAGGCTCGACTTTCAGGCTCGCGCTGATGATGGAGGCCGCCGCGACAATGTCGTTACCGGCACCGATTTTTTTCAAAATTTCCGGGCCGACATTGGTGGCCACCTGTAGATACAGGTCGAAGCTCGTGAGGATTTTCATCTCGGAATTCATCACGTTCAACCCTTGCTCGGACAGTGAAATGGTCCGGGCACCGCTGCCGCCGATGTCATCGGGCCGCGAATCAGTCACATAACTAATCATCAGCAGGGCGGACGACTGATAGGGCGGCTGCTTGGTCAGAAAATAACCCAGCCCGGCCAGCACGCCGATGGCCGCAAAAAAAACAATCAGCCACTTGCGACGAAAAATCACAAAGTAGATGTCCACCAGGCCGATGCCCGGCGCATGATCAAGATTTTTTCCGCTATTCATTTAGGTTCCATGTTAAAATGTTCGCCGCGCGTAAATCAGCAAAATTCACGCCCAATGCTTGTAAAGCAAACCGCCCGCCACGCGCGCTGCCCACAACGGCATCGCCCCAAAAACTTTATTGTGCCAGCCGGCAACACCGTCCGGCTCGGTCACAAACACTTCCCGGCGCAAATCAAATTTCACATACTCGACGACCCTTTCCCGCGCGCCGAGGTTCAGCTTGAACCGGCGCAAACCTTCGTTCGCCAGCGACGTTTTGCCGAGGTCCAAAGTCTTGGCCCCGTGTTGTGCCAGCCACTGCATCGCCGCCCACATCACGAGGTTGCTGCCGCGCAAATGCTGATGAGTAAAATCGGACGCGCCGTATTTGTAAATCGCCCGTCCGCCCAGATAAAAATAAACCGACGCGGCAATTTTTTTTCCGCCGTGGCTCGCCACCGCAATCATGCCGAGGTTTTGAGACAGGATGCGGCGGTGAATGTTCAGAAAAAACCGCCACGGCTGCGGCGGCAGGCCGTGCCGCTGGCGCGTCAAACACTGCAAATCATAGAAAAAATTCATCGCCTCCAGGCTTTGAAGGATCTCCACCGTGACGCCATCCTTCTCCGCCTTGCGCACCGCGCGGCGCACGGAGCCGTTCATTTTTTCAAACAACACCTTTTCGCCACGGGCGAGGTCCAGCTCATGGCCGTAAAACGAAACGGACGCCGGTGTTTCCGTTCCAAAAAATTTTCGACCGCCGCGCAGCTCGATTGATTTCCACCCGCGCGTTTTTCCATGGGCGACTGCGTCCGCAAATAGTTTCCGAAACGATTCCGGATCCGCCCCCAGCGGCGCGCACTCATCCGTGAACGGCAACGCAATTCCCTTGCGTCCCGTCAGCCAACTGTCCGCTTCCATGAGCGGCAACACCGTCTCGCCCGCAGTGAAAAATAGCGGGGCGAATCCATAGCTCTCCGCCAGCACCGTCAGCCAGGCCGTGCTGTGAAAAAATGAAAAATCGGGACGGCTGGTCAACAACGCATCCCAATCCGGGTTTTCGAGCGGATTAATCCGCCGCGCCGCGTCCGGCGCAATTTTTTCCGTGGCCACAAATTATTTTTGCGCGGTCGTTAGTTTTTGGGGGCGGATTTTTTCATCACGCGCGCCGGGTTGCCGGCCACGATGGCGTTGGCGGGAACGTCTTTCGTCACCACGCTGCCCGCGCCGACCACCGAGTTTTCGCCAATGGTGATGCCGCAGAGCAGCACCGCACCGGAACCGATGGACGCGCCGCGCTTCACGAGCGTCGGGACGCATTTCCAGTCCGCATCCGTCTGCAACTGGCCGTTCGCCGTCGCGCGCGGAAACAGGTCGTTGGTGAAAACGACGTTGTGACCGATGAAGACCTCGTCCTCAATTGTCACGCCTTCACAGATGAAGGTGTGGCTGGAAACCTTGCAGCGGCGGCCAATCTTCGCGCCTTTCTGGACTTCAACGAACGTGCCGATTTTCGAGTCGTCGCCAACTTCGCAACCGTAAAGGTTGGTGAATCCGAAAATCCGGACGTTGCGTCCCAGCTTCACGTCCGGCGCAATGCGCTGAATCGGTTCGTTGGACAAACTCATGCGGCGCGGTTCAGTGGCCGTTCAAAACGACTTTGAGTTCGCGGGTCAGGCGGCTGCTGGCACGGACGGCGCGTTTGGCGCGCGGCGGCCGGACGGCATGAGCGGCCGCGCCGTTGCCGTTCGTCTGGCGGTTGGAAAATGTTTCCAGCGCCTGGCCGTTTTTCGCCTTGCCAAGAGTGACGGGTGATCCGCCCTTGCGCAGCGATTCGGAGGACGCTTCCAAAATGCTGACAAGTTCGGTGCCGCGATTGCCGCAACTCACGGGCGTCGCGCCGTATTTAATGCAGTCAATGAAGTGCTGGCACTCGGTCTTGAGCGGCTCTTCCTGCTTGATGTAGGGCGCATACATGTCGCCGTAGTGATAGGCGTATTGGAATTCGCCGAAGGTGTCATAGTGCGGCGGACGCTCAACGCGCATATCGAACACGCGGATTTTTTCAAGCGGTGCGAGGTCGTCATAAACAATCATGCGCTTGCTGCCGACGATGGTCATTTCACGAACCTTGCGCGGGTCAAGCCAACTGCTCTGGATGGTGGCCGAGCGTTGTTTCGAGAAGCTCAAGCACATGGTGGTCACGTCTTCAATGCCGGGCGTAATGTGCGCACTGCCGCGGCAGTTCACGGATTCTGGCATTTCGCCCATGATGGAAAGGATGATGGAAAGATCGTGCGGCGCCAGATCCCAGGCAACGTTGATGTCTTTCTGAAACAGGCCAAGATTAAGACGGCGGGCGGAGATGTAGCGGATTTCACCGATGTCGCCCTTGTCAATGATCTCCTTGATTTTGCGGACGACGGGCGAATACAAAAACGTGTGTCCGGTCATGAGCACGAGGCCGTTTTTCTTGGCGATGTCCACGAGTTCTTCGCATTGCTCGACGGACGCGGCCATCGGCTTCTCGATGAAGGTATGCTTGCCGGCCAGCAGCGCGGCTTTCGCGAGCGGGAAGTGGGTCTTGACGTTGGTGGCAATGACGACGGCGTCTAAGTTGATGCCGTTGAGCATGTGCTTGTAGTCGGTGGAGGCTTCGACCTCGGGATAAAGTGATTTGAGATGCTTGAGGCGGCCAGTGTTCAGGTCGCACATCATCTTGAGGTTCACATCCGCGAGCGAGCGGAAGTTGCGAATCAGGTTCGGACCCCAGTAACCGCACCCGGCCACACCGACTTTAATTTTCTTGGACATAAATTTATTTGTTTAGTTTTTCGATTCTGCCTTTGCCTGCATACCTAGCAACCTAAATGCCGACTTGTAAATTAGTTGTTGGGAATACGCACGGACATGACCGCCCCGGCGGGGACGACGGCATTCCGGGCTTTTTTGGCCCGCTTCATGTCCCACATCTGCACGAGCAGGGCAGGAATGGTCATGAAAATGATTTTCAAATCGAGCCACAGGTTTTTCCGGCGGGTGTATTCGATGTCGAGTTCCATCATCCGGGTGAACGTTGTCCTGTTTTTTCCACTGACCTGCCATAAACCAGTCAGGCCGGGCGCGGCGTTGAACCGTTCGCGCTGCCAGAGAAGATATTTTTCAGCTTCGTAGGCCACACACGGGCGGGGGCCGACCAGGCTCATTTCACCGCGCAAAACATTGATCAACTGGGGTAGTTCATCCAAGCCTGACGCCCGCAAAAATTTTCCAAACGGGATGATGCGCGAATCACCGTTGGCGTCCAATTTTGTCATCGGTGCGTCCGAATTGATCAATTGTTGCAGGTGGCCTTGGTGGGAAACCGTTTCCGCGCCACAGTGCATGGTGCGGAATTTCAAGCACATAAAAGTCGCGCTGCGAAACCCGATGCGTTTCTGTTGAAATAAAACCGGACCCGGCGAACTGCGCCGGATGATGACCGCAATCGCAATCATCAGCGGAACCAGCAACGGCATGGCCAGCAGCACGAACACACAATCAAGTGCGCGCTTCCAGGCAGGGATGGCAATGGTTGGGCCGGCGTTCATGGTCAGGGGCAAGGCTCCGCACTTGTTCGTTTGCTGCGGTTCAGAACGAACTTAACCAATCCGCAAATGGCGGAATGTATCTCAATTTGTTTTGGTCGCACACTCAAGCTGACAACCTTTCCCGGTGAACCGGCGCGGCCAAAATCGGCGCCAGATCCACCAATGAATTCTTTTTTAACATCAGGGCGTCCCGCCCAACCTCTACCGTGGTTGGGCGTCCTAGGATGTCTAGCAGGATTTGCACCCGTTGCTTGGCCGGAAGGCTTTTTAACACCCAGGCACTCATCCCGGCAAACGCTCCGGCAGCAACCGTCACTTCATCTCCAGGTGACAAGCTGCTCTGGAGTTGGATGACCTCCTCATTTTCAAAGCATTCTTGCAATTCCACAATGATTTTATCAGCCACCTGCGGAATTTTCCCGCCGAAGCTCAAGAGCCGGTTCACGCCGACAGTGTGTTGGATGTCATCAAGCGAATCTTCCAGAACGCAATTGACGAAGATATAGCAGGGAAACAATGGTTCCGTCACCTTCACCAAACCACGACGGGTCAGCTTTTCCATTCTTAAACGGGGTGAGAAGACCTCCAAACCAAGATGTTTACGCAAGTTTGCCGCCGCGATGTGCTCGTGCTTCGGCTTTGTGCGGGCGCCATACCAAGCGACAGTGTTGGTGGTTTGCATCATAGCTCAAGACGACTGCCGTTGAGCAGGGGCTACAAATTCAAATTGCTGGCCAGAAGGTTCGCTACGTTCAGCGAAAGTCGGCAGGCAACAAAACCTGATTAGCCACTGCGAACTAATCTCCATGTCCTTAAATTATACAAACACTAAAAAATGTCCACACTATATTTACAATCTGAATGAATGTTTTGAAAAGTTGACGACAGAAAACTTGCCAGCGGAGAGCAACTTTTGAAGCGGATCAAAACGGACTTATCCCAGCCAGAATTAGCCATTAAAACGGGCGATACGGTGGAAAGTTCCCCTTAAATTGAGCCGGGTGTTAGATCTCGCGTTGCGGGATCGGGTCGGCTTCCATCGTGGCATTCATGGCTGGTGGTAGTTCACGCTTTTTTCCTAGCTCTGGCAACCGGCTTTTGTTCCGGCTCAACGTGAAAGCCAATCCGCCGTTTCGGCTGCTCCGGTTCAGGCGGCGGTGGTGGCGGGTCGAGAATGTCCATCACGCGCCGCAGCACATCTACGATCACGCTTTCATGCACGTCAAGCCGCGCGGTGAGTTTCTTTTCCAAGTCGGCGAGTTGCTTGGCGAGTTCCTTCGTGCCGCCGAGCAGGTCGCGCATCTGCACAAACGCCCGCACTACAAACACGCTCATCCGCACCGCCGCCGGGCTGTTCAAAACATTCGCAGACATGACTGCGCCATTTTCTGTGAAAGCGTAGGGCAGCTTGCGCCGTCCGCCGTGCAAACTTGAAGTTCCAATTTGGAACTTCAAGATTTCTAATTCTTCTTTCGTTAATTGAAAGATAAAATCATCCGGGAATCGGGCCAAATTACGTTTGACCGCCTTGTTAAGAATCTTTGTCTCCACGCCGTAAATCCCCGCCAAGTCGGAATCCAAAATGACTTTCTGCCCGCGAATCGTGCGGATCAGCGGCGCAATGACTTCAATCTGATTGCTCATAAAAATGTTCACATGACAACTTGAAGTCGCAAATTGCGACCTCAAGTTTACAGCTATCAACCACGTTCAAGGTCGCAAATTACGACCTTAAAGATTTTTGCCATCCAACTTGAAGTTCCAATTTGGCACTTCAAGTTTGCAATTACTTTTTCCCATGCACCTTCGCCGCGACTTTCAGGCGCAGGCCGTTCAGGCGGATGAAGCCGGTGGCGTCGTCCTGATTGTAGGCCTTGGTCGGGTCGGCTTCCATCGTGGC
>JAYVQV010000569.1:0-3663 GCA_043776855.1 Limisphaerales bacterium
CAAGAGTTCGAGCATCTGCACGAACTGCGAGAAGACCAAAACTTTTTGTCCGTCGGCGATAAGGGGATCAAGCAACTCAAACAAGGTTTCCGTTTTGCCAGAAGCCGTGTTGCTGCCGACAAGTGAGGGATGACAGCACACCTGGCGCAAGCGCGTGAGCGCGGCGAGGACGTGCATCTTGGACTTATTCAAGCCCTGCGTCTCGACGGCTTTCATGACTTGATCGCGGCTGCGGCGCAGTTCGGCGAGATAAAGTTTCCGTTGCTCTTCGCCGAGCGGACAATCGCGGCGCTCCTCGATGCGGTCGGGCAAATCTTTCGCGACGTGCTTCTTCAAGCGGCGCAGCAAGAGCGGACGGAGTTTCGCGGACAGGCGACGGCGCGCGATGCGTTGGTCGGCCTCGGCGTTTTCGCCGCCCTTCGGTTCGTAGGTGTCGAGGAATTGCTCCTGATTGCCGAGGTAGCCGGGCTGGATGAAATCCACGATGCTCCACAAATCGAGCAGCCGGTTTTCGAGCGGCGTGCCGGTGAGCGCAATTTTATTTTCGCACTTCAACTGCTTCACCGACTGCGTGACTTGCGCGCCGGGATTCTTGATGAACTGCGCTTCGTCCAGAATGACGGCGCGGAAACTGAACTTATGAAATTCCTCCAAGTCGCGCCGGAGCAGCGCGTAGTTCGTCACGATCAAATCGTATTCGGGAATCTGCTTCCGCAAATTGTGCCGCGCCGCGCCGCTTTCGAGCACGAGCACTTTCATGTCCGGCGTGAATTTTTCCGCCTCGCGCCGCCAATTGTGCAACACGGACGCGGGGCAAATGACGAGCGACGGCTTCGGATTTTTTTTGTTCTGCTCTTTCAACCACGCGAGCCACGTCAGCGTCTGCAACGTTTTGCCAAGCCCCATGTCGTCGGCGAGAATCCCGCCGAGCCTGACCTGCACGAGGTGCGCGAGAAAATCAAAGCCGTCTTTCTGATACGGACGCAATTCCGCATTGAGCGACTTCGGCAATTCCGCGCTGGGAACGCCCTTGAAATCGCGCACGCGGTCGCGCAACGCCTGCGCTTCCGGCGAGTCTACGAAGCGCGTGAATTCATTTTCGCCGAGATGCGCGACGTGTTCCATGCCGACTTTTTGCGGCACGGCGATCAAACCATCCACGCCCATGTCCGCCATGGTTTCGTGCGCGCCCTGCACGGCGGCGGTATCGAGTTCCACCCAGCCGGCATTGGGTAATTTCACGAAGCGGCTCGTCGCGGCGGCGAGGCGTTCGAGATCGGCCTTGGAAAGTTTCATGCCTTCCGCCTCCCACTCGGCGGAAACGGAGAGCCAGTCAATGCCGCTGCCCTTCACGACGAGACGCGGCTTCAGTTGTCGCGGCGTGAGGAACAAACGATGAAAGGAAGCGTTGCCAAGAAATTCTGCCTCGACCGGTTTCGACGCCCACGCATCGGCGAGTGCGCCGAGAAAATTTTCATTCGCATCGCCGATCCACAAACCGGGTTCCTGCATGAACCAATCGAGCTTGCGCAACCAATGCACGGCGGGTTCGAGGCGCGGATCGTCGAGAATTTCCGGCTTCGTAGTGGCACAGGCTTCTAGCCTGTGTGTTTCTGGATGATGATGCGATGAACCCACCGGCAAGCCGCCGGTTCCACTGCGCTTCCATTCATGCCCCGTCCAAATCCACAGACTCTTGTCGCGCGCGCTCTTCGCCATCAGGCGCAGTTGCACCGTGTCATCGTGCAACTCAAACACGAACTGCGGCGCGGCCTGGTGCGCGGTGCAAAGCAGATCCCAATCCACGCCGTGATCCGCCTGCGTCTTGCGCAGATGCAGCAGCAGCCGATGGCTCAACTTGCGCACGGGGACGGACGGCTTTTGTGCGAGGTATTTCAACACGCCGTTCGGCGGCGCGTTGCGGAGCAGAAAAAAAGTATTGCCGACCAGCGCGATGGGCGACTGCCGGTTGAAAAATTTTGCATCCGCGATGGAATGAAATTCCCCGTTCGGCAGCGCGATGCGATGGGTGAAAGCCAGTTCCTGCGTGCCGTTCTCCAGTCGCGGCATGAGCGAAACGACCTCGCCGTGAAAATCAACCGGCTGACCGTTCGCCGCAAGTTCAAGCCTGCCGGTGTTGCCCCAGCGCGCGAGCCACTGCAACAGTTCCGCGTCCGTCAGCAACAGCGACGGCTCGTGACCGGCGCGTTCGCGGTGCGTGTCGTAAATCCACTGGATGAATTCCCAGTCCCACGGCGTGAACAGTTCCTGCTCGTGCGCCGCGCGCACGACGAGGTCCACGAGGTCGTGCAACGAACGCGCCTTCTCGCCGGTGCGCGGACGCAGCAGCAGAAATTGCAGCAGCATCCGGTGACGTGAAGGATCGGCAGCGTCCGGTTGCGGCTTGCAGACGATGCGCAGCGTGGCGCGCGGCGTGTCGAGGTGCAGCGGCGCGGACGGCACGAGCCAGTTTTCCAATTCGCGAACGAGCCGCAGTTCCTGCTCCGCCTCCTCCGCCTTGGCAAAACGTTCCGGGCTGGCGTGAACCTGCAATTCCGGCGGCACGGAACGCTTGGCGCGCAAAAATAAAAACGCGAGTTCTTCCAGCCGCGCCTTGCCGGTGGCAGCGAGCATCTTCGGCCACCAGTCGGTCGCGGGAAAATCTTTGCGCGAGAGCGAGAGCTTCTCGAAATAATCTTCGAGCGCGAGCCACGCGCGCTGGGAATCCGGGCAGGTGGCAAAATTTTTGAGGATGTCCTCGCGCTCGCAGACGGTGTTTTTGGAATCGGACAGCTCGCGGCGCAAGTCCGCAAACGCGCCGTAAGTCTGCGACAAAACCTTGTTGTTCGCGTCGTATTTGTTCGCGCCCGTGCGGGTCGCGCCATTCCCGTTCTTGACTGAAGTTCTCGGCATTAAACTTATAAATGATGTTCTATCATTTCGACAGAACCCCCGTTGCCGGTCAATCGCAAAGCAAAAGTTTTTTGGTCGGGTAAGCCGGAACGGGGCAGCTTGACCCGGTTGTGCTTCGCCCTGGATTCCACTCCCTCGCCTCCTCGGAGGAGGAGCAGCGACAGCGGCTATGGACAGGGGAGAGGAGGCCAATGTTTGCGAAATAAAAATCCCCTCTCCCCAGCCCTCTCCCCGCTCGTGCCTCGCGGGGCGAGGGAGCCAGACCGCAACCGGGTCAAGCTGCACCCAAGCCGGAACTTTACCATCCTGCGGAAAGGCTGCCCGCGCTCCGCAGCAAAAATTAGCCACTGATTTTCGCCAATGCCAGCGTGGTGATTTCACGCGCTCGCTCGTCGCTGTCCGCCTCGGCGTAGCAACGAAATTCCGGCGCGTTGCCGGATGGGCGCAGGTGAATCACTTCCTCATTCACGAACGTGACGCGCAAACCGTCCGTGCGGTTCAGCGCGGAAACTTTGCCGCCAATCGCGCCGAACATTTTTTCAATTTCAATTTTATCCGCCGCCTCGGAGCCGGAATCAAACTGCGCCAGAATCGCCGCGCTTTTTTCCGTGGCAAAATTTTTCAACCGGTCGCTCGCCGTGAACCGCGCGGGCAGGCTGGCCGCGAGTTGGGCGACCGTTTTCCCCTGCCCCTTTGCCAGCAGCAAAATGCCGAGCATCACAATCACCGCGTCGCGCGTGGGCAGCGCGC
>JAYVQV010000570.1:0-3661 GCA_043776855.1 Limisphaerales bacterium
GCTGGCGAGTTTCTCCAGCAGGTCGTAGGGCAGCTTCACCCAGTCGGCGGTCATGCCGTCCTGCGATTCCACGGCGCGGATGGCGATGGTGTAATCGTAGGTGCGTTCGTCGCCCATCACGCCCACGCTGCGCACGGGCAGCAACACGGCAAAGCTCTGCCAGATCTTGTAGTAAAGTCCGCTGGCTTTCATCTCCTCTACCACGATGGCGTCGGCGTTGCGTAAAATCTCGCAGCGCGACGGCGAAACTTCGCCGAGGATGCGCACGGCGAGGCCGGGGCCGGGGAACGGCTGGCGCCAGACAATTTCTTTGGGCAAGCCGAGTTCGACGCCGAGCAAACGCACTTCGTCCTTGAACAAATTTTTCAGTGGCTCGACGAGTTGAAACTTCATGTTCTTCGGCAGGCCGCCGACGTTGTGATGGCTCTTGATGAGCGCGGCGGGATTGCCGGCGATTGGCACGGACTCGATGACGTCGGGATAGAGCGTGCCTTGCGCGAGAAACTTCGCCTTGCCCGCGCGCTTGGTCGCGGCTTGAAAAACATCAATGAACGCCTTGCCGATAACCTTGCGTTTCTTTTCGGGATCGGTCACGCCTTTGAGCTTGCGCAGGAACAGCGCGGAGGAATTTTCATACTGCAACTTCATCTTGAAATTGCGGCCAAAAACTTCCTGCACCACTTCCGCTTCCTTGGCGCGGAGCAATCCGTTGTTCACGAAAATGCAGGTGAGCTGGTCGCCGATGGCTTTGTGCAGGAGCGCCGCCGCGACGCTGGAATCCACCCCACCGCTCAAACCAAGAATGACTTTTTCCGTGCCGACTTGCGCGCGGATTTCTTCGACGGCTTGATCCAAATAATTCCGCATCGTCCAGGATTTGCCGCAGCCGCAGACGCCGTGGACGAAGTTGGAAATGATTTCCTTCCCACGCGGCGTGTGGACGACTTCGGGGTGGAATTGCAGCCCAAAAAATTTCTTCGTGCGGTTCTCGATGGCGGCGTATTCGGAATTCTCCGTGACGGCCACGGGCTTGAAACCGTTCGGCAATTTCGTGAGCTTGTCGCCGTGGGAATTCCAGACTTGCAGCGCCTTGGGCAATTTTGAAAACAGCGCGCAGGAAGAATCTTTGACGGTGAGCGTGCCTTTGCCGTATTCCCGCTTGAGACCTTTCTCGACTTTGCCGCCGAGAAATTGCGCGAGCAGTTGCACGCCGAAACAGATGCCGAGCACCGGGATGCCGAGGTCAAAAATATTTTTATCCGGCAGCGGCGCCTTGGGCGAATACACGCTGGACGGCCCGCCCGACAAAATAATTCCGCTCGGCTTGAGCTTGGCGATCTCGGCGGCGGGCGTGTTGAAATGCAGGATGGTGGAATAGACGCTGCACTCGCGGATGCGCCGCGCGATGACCTGCGTGTATTGCGAACCGAAGTCGAGGATGACGATGTTTTCGTTCATGATGAAAAATTCAAAGGCGGATTTTCCTCCGCCGGAAAATCTTTGGCGAGTGAAAACTGCGGTGGAAAAGGATTATTTCTTTGGAAGAAAATCGCCGTAATGTTTCTTCGCACAATCCGGGCAGAGGCCGTGGGAAACGATGGCGTCGGAGTGCTGGGCGAGGTATTCCTCGAAGCGCACCCATTCCTGTTTTTCATCGCGGATGCTTTTGCAGAAGGAGCAGATGGGCAGCAAGCCTTCGAGCGCACGCACGCGCTGGCGCAACTGGCGCGACTGGCCGCCGAGCAGCGTGGTGAGCAGCGCGAGGAGCAGCAGCACAAAAAAGCAGATGAGCGCGTCGGCCATGTCCGTTAGGACGACGGGCTTGACGGAAAAAGCAAGCTGATGAATCACGCGCGTGAGCGAGAGCAGCACCGCGCAGCCCATCGACAGCCAGAGCGGGCGGTTCCACGCGACCAGCATCAGCGGAAAAACAAACACCACGGGAAAAACTTGCAGCGGAATCAGCTCCCAATCCAAGCCGACAAAGACGAAGCACAGGATAATCATGAACCACGGGCGGTTCCACAGGCCGCGTTCAAAGGCGGGAGCGTCCGGTTGCGGCGGTGTTTTTTTTAGAATGTCGGCGGTCGCATTCATCGGTAAAAAAGATTGTCAGCGTTCGCCCCGACTTTTGGCGAGAAAAAAATTTTGCACCGCACCGCCGATTGCGTTACAAGTCGCGAATGAAATTCCCCCGCCGCCGCCCGACCACGCGGGGATTTTCGCTGATTGAGCTGCTGGTCACGCTGGCAATCATGGTGATTGTGATTGCGATGATGGAGGGCTTCGCTTCCGGCAAGCATCAGCGCACCCAAAAGCAGCTCTGCGCCGACAACCTCCAAAAAATTTATCTCGCGCTGCAAATCTACGCGAACGATTTCAAGGGCGCGCTGCCGTCCCAGACCAACGCCACCACTTCGGAAGCAGTCCTCGGCGCGCTCGTGCCGAAATATTCGGCGGACACAAGCATCTTCATCTGCCCCGGCGGACGCGACAAAGCCATTCCCGCCGGCGTGCCGCTGGAACAATTGAAAATCAGCTACGCCTACTACATGGGCCGGCGGCTGGATGCGTCGCAAAATGTTTTAATGTCCGACCGCCAGATTGACACGGAGCCGAAGCGCGCCGGTGAAATGGTTTTTTCCGCGAATGGAAAACCGCCCGGCAACAACCACCACAAATACGGCGGAAATTTTCTGCTGGCCGATGGCAGCGTGACGGCCAGCGGCGCGCAGCTCGCCATTTCCCTCGCCACCACGCCGGGCGTGGTGCTATTGAATCCCAAACCTTGATATGAAACTCCAATGTCCTTGCGGCGCCAAATACGCCTTCGACCTCGCGCCGGAGATGGTGCAGAACCCGGTCACGTTCGTCTGCCCGACGTGCGGGCTGGACTCGTCCGAGTTCGTGAACGACATGGTGCGCCGCGAGTTTGGCGTCGCGTCGCCCGCTTACACCCCGCCCGTTTCATCCCCGCCGCCGCCCGCACCTGCCGCTGCACCGAAATTGAGAATTTCCCATTCCGCCCCGGTGGAAAAACCGGCGGAGCCGCCGGCGGACGCTGCGCCCGTTTCAAAATACTGCCAGAAACATCGCGGTGTATTGGCGGAGGAAAAATGCACGACGTGCGGCAAGCCCATCTGTCCGCAGTGCATGGAAATTTTTGGCTACTTCTGCTCGCCGCTCTGCCAGAACAAGGCGGACTTGCAGGGCATCGTCGCGCCGATATACGCGGGGCAAAAATTTGAAAAAGAGCGGCAGTTCTGGCGTCAGGCCGGGCTGATTTTCGGCAGTGTCGCGGCGTTGATTGTTTTGCTGCTCGGCGTGTGGGTTTGGTATGCGTGGTTTGGTTCCGTGCCGCACAATTATTTTTCCGTGCGCTTCGCGGATGATGACCGCGCGTATTCCGGCGCGTCGCACCTCGTCGGCAAAGATCAGGTCGTCTTCCTCCACGGCGGCACGTTGGCGCGCTACGATTTGAAATCGAAAAAATCCGTCTGGTCGCAGGAACTTATTTCCAAGGCGGAAATCGCGGCGGGCGTGAAGGCGGAATCCGATTACGAAGCGAAGGCTTCCGAAGGCGGCGGCTATTCGCATCGCCGCCTGCCCGACGTGATTGAACGTGAAATAAAAATCAGCCTGCAACGCGCGCTGCTCCTGC
>JAYVQV010000571.1:0-3658 GCA_043776855.1 Limisphaerales bacterium
GGAAAATAATTTTAATTCGCGGAGCGCGGGTCTGTGACCCGCAGCCGCTTCGCCAATCGGGCGTGTGCAAAATTGATTGAAACGTCTTTGAAAATTTCGACGTGCGGCGGCTCACAGAGCCGCGCTCCGAAAGCAGAAAATTTATTGAACCATGGAAATCATCATTCAACCAACAGCGGAAGCCGCGACGAAAATCGCCGCGCGCCTGCTCGCCAAAATCATCCGCGAAAAGCCCGCCGCCGTGCTCGGCCTTGCCACCGGCGGCACGATGGAGCCGCTCTACCGCGACCTCGCGGCGATGAAGCTGGACTGGAGCCGGCTCACGACTTTCAACCTCGACGAATACATCGGCATCTCGCCGCTGCATCCGCAGTCGTATCACAGCTTCATGTCGGAAAAACTTTTCAAGCGCGTCAACATCTCCGTCCAGAATGTGCATATTCCCGACGGGCTGGCGAAGGACGTGCCGCTGGCTTGTCAACATTACGAAGAAAAGATTTTAGCGGCGGGCGGCATTGATCTGCAACTGCTGGGCATCGGCACGTCGGGTCACATCGGGTTCAACGAGCCGACGTCGTCGCTCGCGTCGCGCACGCGGATAAAAACTTTGACGCCGCAGACGCGGAAGGACAACGCGCGGTTTTTCGAGCGCCCGGAGGAAGTGCCGTTCCACGTCATCACGATGGGCATCGGGACGATTTTGGAATCGCGGCATTGCGTGCTGCTGGCGTTTGGAAAAAACAAGGCGCACGCGGTTGCAGGCATGGTGGAAGGCGCGATCACCGCGATGAACCCGGCGAGCGCGCTGCAATTGCATCCGAAGGTCACGGTGTTTCTGGACGAGGAGTCGGCGGCGGAATTGAAGATGAAAGATTATTACCGCTGGGTGTATGAGCAGAAGCCGGATTGGCAAAAGGTTTAGTGGCACAGGCTTCTAGCCTGTGTGTTCAGAGCCGTTCGTGCATCGTGGAAACTGAAACTCACAGGCTAGAAGCCTGTGCCACTAGCGGCGTATGGTCGCCATCAAGGAAAACCAGCGAAATGCTGAAGATGAAAAAGTATTTTCAATCATTGTTCTACGCCGCGCTCCTGCTCGCCGCGCAGTTTGCGTTTGCGGCGGACGCGCGGCTGGAAGTTGTGACGCTGCACAGCCGGGCTTTGAAAGGCAATGTGTTGGGCGATCCCGCCACGCGGCCCGTTCCCATTTTTCTCCCGGCGCAGGCCACGAATGGTGCGCGGCTGCCGGTGATTTATTATCTGCCGGGCTACGGAAATTCGGCGGACAAATTCATCACCACCAACGTGGCGGGCGTGTGGCTCAAGTTCACGCAGCAGATCGCGGACGAAATCACGCCGATGATCCTCGTGGTGTGCGACGGCAAAACGCGCTGGGGTGGCAGCCAGTATTTGAATTCCGCCGCGCAGGGCGGCTACGAAACTTTTCTGTGCGCTGAAATCATCCCGGCAGTGGAGAAAAAATTTCCCGCGCCCGCGAAGGGTGTGCGACGCATCATCGGCGGACATTCCAGCGGCGGATTTGGCGCGCTGCGGCTGGGCAGCGACCGACAGAAACTTTTTGACGGCATCATCGCGTTGAGTCCGGACTCGGATTTTCCCACGAGCCACCTGCCGCTCGTGAAAGTCGCGTCGGTGGCGAACCTGCCGCTGGCGGACGTCAAAAAAATTGCCGGCGGCGAATTGCCCGTGCCGCAGAATGGCGACATCACCTATGCGCTCGGCCTCTCCGCCGCCTACGCGCCGCGCGGCTGGCCGCATCGCGGTGAGTTCGAGTGGCTTTACGATGCACGGGGGAAATTTCGCGAAAAAGTCTGGCAGCGCTGGCTGGACAACGATCCGCTGACCGTCGTGCAGAAAAATCGGAAGGCGTTTGCGGCGGGGCAGAAAATTTATCTGGAGGGCGCGGCGCAGGACGAGTTCGCGGCGAACATCGGCGCGCGGAAAATTTATGAGGTGTTGAAAAACCGTTCGGCAGCTTGCACGTTTTACGAGCCGCCAGGGAAACATTCCGACCATGTGCGCGAACGCTTGCAGCGCGGGCTGGAATGGGTTTTTGAAAAACCGCTGACGGACATAAAATGAAAACATCAACCATGAAAGCGCTTCTATTTTTTTGCGGGTTTGATTCACGTCGTGAGCGGCGGGTTGTTGCGGGGCTTGCTTCCGCGAAGGAGAGCGGCAGAGGGCTGCCGCAGTCCAAGACGCTCCGCGCTCGTCAAACGCCAACGCCAACGCGCCAGCGTCCTGGACTGCGGCAGTCCTCTGCCGCTTTTTTTTGGAGGCGGAGAGCAGTTGAATTCATGCTGGTGATTTTCATCGGCGCCTTGTTCTGCGGCGGCTGCGCGACGGGTTCACGTATCGGAAAAATTGCGCCGCGCACGGGCGATGAGATCGTTGCCGCCGGACAATTTTTTCATACCGGCACACCGGTGGTTCTCTGGCTCGACCCCGGCGGTTACGATGCGTATCGCGTGGAGCGGCGGTTTGGGCCGATTGAAAAATCCGACTGGAAAACTTCGAGTGAAGAAATCAAATCGCTCAAGACGCCGAACCGTTACAGTCTCCGGCAAAAATCTTTGACCACGAACGAAATCGAGCGCGTGCGCGGCGGCGGCTGGGATTTGCCGCTGCTGCAAAGTGTGGTTGACCAGTTCGTGCTGCACTTTGATGTCTGCGGCGTGAGCCGGACTTGTTTTCTCGTGTTGCAAGATGACCGCGATTTGAGCGTGCATTTTATGCTCGATGTGGACGGGACGATTTATCAGACGCTGGATCTGAAGGAGCGCGCGTGGCACGCGACGACGAGCAACGACCGCTCCATTGGCGTGGAGATTGCCAACATGGGCGCGTATCCGGCGGCAGGAAAAAATCCGTTTGCGCAATGGTATGGCACGAACACGGTCGGCAAAACTATGCTGACCATTCCCAAACGACTCGGTGGTGGCGGCATCCGCACGAAAGATTTCATCGGTCGTCCCGCGCGCAATGAACCGGTGCGCGGTGTGATTCAAGGCGAGGACTTGGTGCAATACGATTACACACCGGAGCAATACGCGGCGCTGACGAAGCTGACGGCGGCGCTCTGCCAAGTTTTTCCGAAGTTGAAGTGTGATTACCCGAAGGACGCGGCGGGAAAATTGATTCCGCATAAATTGCCGGACGATGAGCTGGCTGCTTATCAGGGAGTGCTCGGCCATTATCACGTTCAAAAAAACAAGACCGATCCCGGCCCGGCGTTGGACTGGGAAAAGGTCGTGGGCGGCGCGCAGAAAATTTTGGGCGAACATCCGTCGCAGAAATTTGAGCGGCTGCAGACGCCGCGCGCGAGTGAACAGCAGCGGCGGTGAAATGACGGGGCGGATCCGCCGGTCGTTCTAAACTGGATTGATGCCGTTGGCTGATGGTGGAACCGGCTTCCAGCCGGTTGTTTCCGGCATCCTGCCGGAAAATTTCAGAACGGCCACGCCCTGCCTGACGTGAACGGCGGCTGACGATTCCCGCCGCGAACGGAATTTGGCTGGAAGCCAAATTCAACCGGCTGGAAGCCTGTTCCACCCGGCGCGGAGCCGCTCCCCAACTTCGGAATCCAGGTTTAACCGCCCACGCCAAGCAAAAACGCCGGACGAAAAAAATTTCGCCC
>JAYVQV010000572.1:0-3656 GCA_043776855.1 Limisphaerales bacterium
GGGCGCGACGTTTTTTCCGCCGGGCTGGAAGCCACGGCTCTACGGCAGGCAAGGATGCCTGCCGCTACATTTTTATGCCGCGCGAAACTAATGCCGCCAAATACGAACGCACGCAGCAAATCATCGCTGCGTTGAAGCGGACGTATCCCGACGCGCACTGCGAATTAAATTTTTCCAATCCGCTGCAACTGCTCATCGCCACAATTCTTTCCGCGCAATGCACCGACAAGCGGGTGAACATCGTCACGACGGAGCTGTTCAAAAAATATCGCAGCGCGAAAGATTTCGCCGCTGCTCCGTTGGCGGACATCGAGGAAGCAGTGAAGACCACCGGATTTTTCCGCAACAAGGCGAAGAACATCAAGGCCTGCTGTGCCGCGCTCGTGGAAAAATTTGGCGGCGAAGTGCCGCGCACGATGGACGAACTCCACGCGCTCGCCGGCGTCGGGCGCAAGACGGCGAACGTGGTTCTCGGAAATGCTTTCAACATCAATGTCGGCGTGGTCGTGGACACGCACGTCACGCGGCTCGCGAACCGGCTCGGCCTCGCGAAGGGCACGGATGCGGTTAAGTTGGAATTGGATTTGGACAAGCTCGTGCCGCAAAACGAATGGACGCTGTTCAGCCACTGGCTCATCTGGCATGGTCGTCGCCGCTGCGCCGCGCGTTCGCCGGATTGCGCGGGCTGTGAAATAAAAACCCTCTGCCCGCAGATCGGGGTGCCGGACAAAAAAAATTAACCACAGATAACCACCGATGGACACGGATAAAAACCAAACGCAGAGAACGCAGAGAAGAAAAAACTTTGCGTCTCTCCGCGTTCTCTGCGCCCCTGCGTTTTGTCCCGGTCTTGTTTATCTGTGTTTATCTGTGTCCATCTGTGGTTAAAAAATGAATTTTCTCCTGCTCAACTCCGGCCAGGGCGACGCCGCGTTCAACATGGCGCTGGACGAGGCGTTGCTGGAAGCGATGCCGCGTCTGCAAACGCCCGTGCTGCGTTTCTACGGCTGGACGCAACCGGCGGCGACGTTCGGCTATTTCCAAAAATTTTCCGAGGTGTCCGCCGCCACGCATCTGCGTCCGCTCATCCGCCGTCCGACGGGCGGCGGCATCGTGCCGCACGAGGCGGACTGGACTTACAGCGCCGTATTTCCGCCCGGTCACGAATGGCATTCGCTCAAGGCGGAGGAAAGTTATCGTCGCATCCACGACTGGCTGCGGCTGGCGTTTGCGGAAATGAAAGTGGCAACGGAACTGGCGCCGTGCTGTAAAAAATTTCCGCGTAGCAGCCGACGTGAGGAGGCTCATTCTGAAAAGTGGAAAGCGGAAAGCGGAAAAGCGGAAACAGGTCAGAGCCTCCTCACGTCGGCTGCTACGGCGCAATGCTTCATCGGCCACGAGAAATCCGACCTGCTGTGGCACGGCAAAAAAATCGCGGGCGCGGCGCAGCGTAGAAATAAAACGGGCCTGCTCATCCAAGGCTCCGTGCAGCCGCCGCTGCCAGGACTGGCGCGGGAACAATTTGAAACGGCGATGGTGTCCGTGGCGGAAAAAAATTTCCCGGCAGCCTGGCAACATTTCCCGGCGGATGACGCGGCGCACAAAGATGCGGCACGGCTGGCCTCGGAAAAGTTCGGGCAGGTGTGTTACAATGAGAAGCGTTAGTTAATCCAAACCTGACCGATGAAACATTTGATTCATAGCGCGGCGCTGGCCGCGATTTTTTTTATCCGCCCGGCAACGGCGCAAATTTTTGTGAGCGCGGGGACGAACTGCGCGCAGAATTTTGATTCGCTCGCGGCCAGCGGCGGCCCGTTGAACTGGACGAACAACGTCACCCTGCCCGGCTGGTATGCGGCGCGGGGGACGACGAATGTGACGACTTACCAGACCGGCGCGGGCACGTCCACCACGGGGGGCAGCTACAGCTTCGGCACAAACGGCGTGAACCCGGCGGCGGAGCGGGCGCTCGGTTCGCTGGCCGGCTCCAGCTCGGCCAACGCCTTCGGGCTGCGGTTCACGAACGACACGGTGTTCACGGTCTCGAACATCACCGTCGCCTTCACCGGCGAGCAATGGCGTTGCGCGAACATCATCACGAACACGCTGACGTTCTCGTATCAGGTCGCCAGTTCGCCGCTCACGAACGCGGATGCGGCCAACGCGCAGACGTGGACGGCGTTCACCGCGCTGGATTTTAATTCGCCAAACATCAGCGGTGGCGCGGCGCTGGACGGCAACGGCGCGGCGAACCGGCAGGTGTTCACCAATGTCATGGTGGCCGGCCTGACGGTGGCGCCCGGCCAGGAATTTTTTCTCCGCTGGCGCGATGTGGACGACGTTGGCAATGACGCCGGGCTGGCCGTGGATAATTTGACGGTGACGTTCACGACGAATATTTTCGCCGCCGCTCCACCGCCGCCGGTGCTGACTACCACGAACAGCAGCGTGACGCTGATGACTTACAACGTGAAGGGCAACGGCGTGACGGATTGGAGCACGAACACCGCGCAGGTGCAGGCGATTGGACGGCAGTTGCTTTATTTGAAGGCGGACATCATCACGTTCAACGAAATTCCCCACACGAACATCTGGCAGATGGCGAACTGGGTCATCGCTTTTATGCCCGGCTATTTTCTCGCGACAAATTCCGGCAGCGATAATTTTATCAACAGCGTCATCGCCAGCCGCTATCCCATCGCCCGCTCCCAAAAATGGCTGGATGGCGCGGACTTGAATCCGTTCGGCTACACGAACGCGAACTTCACGCGCGACCTGTTCGAGGCGGAAATCGCCGTGCCGAACTGGCCGCTGCCGCTGCACGTTTTCACCACGCATCTCAAGTCCAGCGTCAGCGGTTACACCGATGCCGCCGCCAAGCGCGCGGCGGAGGTGGCGGCGATCACGAATTTTCTGGCGACCAATTTTTTTGTGCTTTACCCCACGCATCCGTTCACGCTTTCCGGCGACATGAATGAAGCGGACACGAACACGACGGCTCTCCAGCGGCTCATCAGCGCCAATACCACGCTGCGATTGATGAACCCGACCAACCCGGTTTCCGGCAGCAAGAACACCTATTCCTCGGACAGCCCCAGCTCGCGCATTGACTACATTTTTCCGTGCGCGCTGCTGGCGTCAAACGCGACCGTCGCGCAGGTGTTCCGCACGGACGTGCTCTCGCCGACGCCGACGAATCTTTTGAAATATGATTCCACCAACGCCTCCGACCATCTGCCGGTGTTGATGACGTTTGCGAATCCCTACAACACGCCCTACCAATTCACGGCGTTCACGCGCACGAACCAAAGCGTCACGTTGAAATGGGAGTCGCAATACAACCGCACGTTCAGCGTGGAAACTTCGACGAACCTCGTGGTGTGGACGCCGTTCCTGACGAACCTCGTGATGGTCACCACGAATTCGCCCTACGTTTTCACGACGAACAACGTGAACGAACAGATAAAGTTTTTTCGCCTCTACCGGATTCCGTGACGGGCGGCCACCCCGCCAGGGGTGTAGCTTGACACTGTCCTTGGGCAATCCTCCTCGTTCTCGTCCTCGTCCTCGCTGGTGTTGGTGCGGTTTCGAGGACGAGGACGAGGACGAGGACGAACCCGTCTGGGCCGCAGCTAGGGACAGTGTCAAGCTGCACC
>JAYVQV010000573.1:0-3655 GCA_043776855.1 Limisphaerales bacterium
TCTTGCAGCGACACCAGAAACGCCGTCAACTGGCGCTGGCTGTTCACGTCCAACGCGGACAATTCCTGTTTCAAAACTTCGATGCTCACGGCTTGACTCTACCGTCTTTTCTCACGGAATCAACGGGGTTTTATTTCGGCAGCAAGTCGGCGACGAGCGCTTTCTCTTCCTTCAATTCTTTTTCCGTCGCGGCGATCTTGGCCTTGCTGAAGTCATTCAGCGGCACGCCTTGGACGATCTCAAAATCCTTGCCGTTGCTGCGGATCGGATAGCTGAAGATCAAACCTTTTTCGATGCCGTAGCTGCCGTCGGAATGAACGCCGACGCTGAACCAGTCACCTGCGGGCGTGGGCGTGACGAGTTTGCGGACGGTATCCACGGCGGCGTTTGCGGCACTGGCAGCGCTGCTCAAACCGCGCGCCTTGATGATGGCGGCGCCGCGTTGTTGCACGGTGCTGATGAAATCTTTTTCCAACCATTCGGTGTGGCTGATGACGTCCGGCACGAGACGGCCGTTGATCTTGGTGTTGTAGAAATCAGGATACATCGTGGCGCTATGATTGCCCCAGATGGCGAGATTGGTGACGGCGGTGATGTCCACGCTGGCTTTTTTCGCGAGCTGTGACTTGGCGCGGTTCTCGTCCAGCGCAGTCATGGCGAAGAAGCGTTCCTTCGGGATGCCGGGCGCGTTGTTCGCGGCGATGAGCGCGTTGGTGTTGCACGGATTGCCGACGACGAGGACACGCACATCGGCGGCGGCGTTCTTGGCGATGGCATTGCCCTGGCCGGTGAAAATTTTTCCGTTGGCGGCCAATAAATCTTTGCGTTCCATTCCCGGCCCGCGCGGTTGGGCACCGACGAGCAACGCCCAGTTCACGCCTTTGAAAGCTTCATCGGGATTCGAGGTGGGAACCAAACCTTTCACCAGCGGAAACGCGCAGTCGTCCAGTTCCATGCAGACGCCGTGCAGCGCGGCCATGACTTTTTCGTCGGCACGTTCGAGCAGGTGAATGATGACCGGTTGATCCGGCCCGAACGCCGCGCCGGAGGCGATGCGAAACAGAAGTGAATATCCGATTTGGCCGGCGGCGCCGGTGACAGCGATGCGAATGGGAGTTTTATTCATAATAAAAATTGAAGCCGCAGTATAAATTCCAAAACGGCTGCCAAGCAAGCGCGGAACACGAGGGGTTCCCGAAGCGGGTGCAGCTTGACCCGGTTGAGCTGCGCCGTGGATTCCACTCCCTCTCCTCCTCGGAGGAGGAGAGGGCCGGGGAGAGGAGGCCGATGGTTTGCAAAATAAAAAATCCCCTCTCCCCAGCCCTCTCCCCGCTCGTGCCTCGCGGGGCGAGGGAGCCAGACCGCAACAGGGTCAAGCTGCACCCTCCCGAAGCCCGCGCCACGGCCAATGTTGAAAAAACTTTTTGCCCCCGCCGCTTTCGTCTAGCTTGCCCGCGTGCCAAACGAAACGCCGCGCATCCTCATCGTGGACGACGACCCCGGCCAGCGCAGCCTGCTGGATTCGTTCCTGCGTGGGCAAAACTTTGAAACCGTCGTCGCCGACTCCGGCGAACGCGCGCTCGAACTTCTGCCCACCGCAAAATTTTCCATGATGATTTCCGACGTGCGGATGCCGGGGCTTTCCGGTTTGGAAACCTTGCGCCGCGTGCGCCAGAATTTTCCTACGCTGCCCGTCCTGCTCGTCACCGCCTACGCCGACATCCGCGAAGCCGTCCTCGCCATGCGCGATGGCGCGCTGAATTATCTCGCCAAACCCATTGACCTCGACGAACTCCTCGCCACCGTCCGTCAGACCACGGGCATCGCGCAATCCGCTCCACTAAATCTCGGTGCGGAAAAAAATCTGCCGCCGCACGTCATCGCCAAAAGCCCGCTCACCATCGCGCTGTTTCAGCAGATCGCGCTCATCGCGCCGTCGGAAACGCGCGTGCTCATCACCGGCGAAAGCGGCACGGGCAAGGAAGTTGTCGCCGACACGATTCACCTTTGGAGCGCGCGGGCAACCGGCAAGATCATCAAGGTGAATTGCGCCGCGATTCCAGAGACGCTTTTGGAAAGCGAATTGTTCGGCCACGAGAAGGGATCCTTCACCGGTGCGAGCGCCATGCGCATCGGACGGTTTGAAGAAGCGGATGGCGGGACAATTTTTCTGGATGAGATCGCCGAGATGACCCCGCCGTTGCAGGCGAAAATCCTGCGCGTGACGCAAGATGGAAAATTTCAACGCATCGGTTCCAACCGCGAGATCAAGACGAACGCGCGCATCCTCGCCGCGAGCAACCGCGACCTCGAAGCCGAGGTGAAGGCCGGACGTTTCCGCGAAGATTTATTTTACCGCCTCAACGTCGTTGAATTAAATCTGCCGCCGTTGCGCGAACGGCGCGAGGACATTTTGCCGCTGGCAAATCTGTTCGTGGCCGAGTTCGCCCGCAACCGCGCGCGGTTGGCCGAGGCGACCGCCGACTGCCTGAAACATTACGCGTGGCCCGGCAACGTGCGCGAACTTCGCAACGCCATCGAACGCGCCGTGCTGCTCTCGCAAAGTGAATTGATCCTGCCCGACCATCTGCCGACGAAGTTGCGCGAGGCTGCGAAACACGCCGCGCCCGCGCTGGCGGCAGACACGCAGCCGCTGGATGAAATGGAGCGCGACGCGATTCTCGTCGCCTTGAAACAGCATCAGTTCAACCGCACGGAAACCGCGAAGGCGCTCGGCATCAGCCGCCGCGCGCTGCTCTACAAATTGCAGCGGCTCCGGCAGCAGGGATTTCAGTTTGAGTAAGGCGCAATTTGAATTTGAATTTTTTATTTGAAATGCCAGCCGACTTGAATGAACTGCTCCGCGCCAGGTCACGTTAAAATCTGAAATGAAATCCGTTGCCAAAACCCGCCCGTCCAGACCCGTCCGGCGCCAGCCGCCGGTCAAGGCAGTGGCGCGGCGTGGGCAGACACCGGCGTTCCGCGAGATCGTGGGGCTGATCCAGTCCGCCCGGCAGCGCGCGTATCAGGCGGTCAACACGGAGTTGGTCGGCCTCTACTGGCGCGTGGGCGAATACATCAGCCGCAAGTTGCAAACCGCCGCCTGGGGCGAGGGCGTGGTGGAGGAACTGGCCCGCTACATCGCTCTCCGCCATCCAGAGATCAAAGGCTTCACGCGCACCAGCCTGTTTCGGATGCGGCAATTGCACGACATTTACCAAGCTCATCCAAAAGTCGCACCACTGGTGCGACAATTGCCATGGGCGCACAATCTCTTGATTCTCGGTCGCTGCAAGCGTGTGGAAGAACGGGAATTTTATTTGCGAATGGCAGCGGCTCAAAGCTGGGGCAAGCGCGAACTGGAACGGCAGTTGAATGGCTGCCTTTTTGAACGAACCGTGACCCGTCCGCTAATTGTCTCACCAGTGGTGCGACAATTACATCCCGAAGCTGAAACCATCTTCAAAGACACCTACCTGCTGGATTTTTTGGAATTGCCGGTGGATCACTCCGAGCGCGATTTGCAAAAAGCTTTGGTTAAAAACTTGAAGCACTTTCTCATCGAACTGGGACCGGATTTTTGTTTCGCGGGCGAGGAGTTGCGGTTGCAGGTGGGCGGGCAGGATTTTTATTTGGATCTGCTTTTCTTCCATCG
>JAYVQV010000574.1:0-3643 GCA_043776855.1 Limisphaerales bacterium
GTGTTTCTGCGGATGAACTCACAGGCAAGATGCCTGTGCCACTACGAAGCCGCGCCGCCAGTCTTTCGGTAGTGGCCAAATCCACTTTGAAAGTTTTCAAATCGCGATTGTTCACGCCGATGAGCGACGGGGAAATTTTCAGCGCGCGATCCAATTCTTCCTCGTCATGGACTTCCACCAGCACGGCAAGACCGGCTTCAACTGCGAGCGAATGAAATTTTTCCAACTGCGCGTCGGTCAAGATGGCGACGATGAGCAGGATGGCGTCCGCGCCCCATTCGATGGCTTCGAGAATCTGGCGCTCATCAATGATGAAATCTTTGCGGAGCAGCGGAATTTTCACCGCCTCGCGAATCTGCCGGAGATAATCCAGCGAGCCTTGGAAAAATAGTTCGTCGGTAAGAACCGACAAGCAGCTTGCTCCCGCTGCCTCGTATTCCTTCGCGATGCGGACGGGATCAAAATTTGGGCAAATCACGCCCATCGAAGGCGAGGCTTTTTTCACTTCGGCGATGAGGGCAATGGAAGGTAGCGCAGGCGTCTCGCCTGCGGGGGCGGCAGCCGGGACGGCTGCGCTACGTTGCGGACTACGGAGCGCCGCGAGAAAGTCGCGGCGCTCGCCGTGTTCGAGCATCGCGTCGCGCAAATCACCGGCGGCAATGATGCGCGCCGGAAGTTTGGCGACTTCCAATTTTTTCTGCTCCACGATTTTGTCGAGAATGTTCACGGATTTATTTTAACGCAAAGACGCGGAAACGCGGAGAAGAAATTTATATCAGCCTTGCTGGAATCAGCGAATTGAATTAATTTTCAACCATGAGCGCGCAAGACATCGCCGCAGCGGTCATGGAACTGCCGGAACCAGAACGGCTGGAGTTGGCTCGCCGAATTGTCGCCAACATCTCTGCCGAGCGCGCTGACGCCCAAAAGATTTCTCTCGCCGTGCCGGGAATTGAGGACATCGTCACCGGCAAACTCGCGGGATTGAGCGAGGCCGAATTTCGCGACGCGCTGAAATGAGGGTCGTCTATCACCCGGAGTTTCCGCAGGAGATCAAACGCTTTGAAGCGCAATACCGTGAAATTTCCGACCGCCTCGCTTTGCGATTCCGCGCGGAAGTGGACGACGTGATTGAGCGGGTAAAAAATTCTCCGACTTCTGCGGGACATTTTCTCAACACTGGCTCGAAAATCGTCGAAGATGTTCGCCGCCGCAATCTGACCGCGTTTCCCTTTTTCGTCCTGTATGGCGTGCAGGATGATCTGCTCGTGTTTCGTTCCGTCATTTCGAGCGCATCGGATCCCCTGATCTGGCTGGCGCGAATTTAACAAATGTCTTAATCGCCGTGGCACGCAACGCGTGGCGTAGCGGCGATGATGCGCGCCGGAAGTTTGGCGACTTCCAATTTTTTCTGCTCAATGATTTTATCGAGAATGTTCACGACTTCAATTTTTTGGCTTAAGTCGTTCAATCAGACTTCCAATGTCTTCCGGGCAGCGGCTCTTGATACGCGCCCAATTCTGGATTGCTTCCGCCATCAGCTTTTTGCGCCCATCGTGGGGCAATTTGCTCGTGTCTTTCTCCCTCACCAAATCTTGAAAGGCCGTATTCTTCACGTCCCCATCAGCGCGGATTTGCTGCCAAGTCCAGCCATCCGGCAGTTCATGGCCCGCCAGCACAAATATCTCCACTTCCTGTCGTGCCAGTTCCGCAACAAACCGGCCATTAGCAGTTTTCACTTCAGGCGTTAATTCCGATTCTAGTTGGGCAGCCCTTTGCTCCCTTCCCGCATCTCCATCCCGATCTACCATCAAGATGAACAAATCCACCATCGGATACCGCTCTATGACATCCATCTTTAAGCGTTCCTTTTTCATCGCTTCACCAATCCCGCCAAAGTTGGGATCGCGGCAAACTAGGACGGTAGGATTGGCTCGCCCTGCATCAGCCAGAATTTTTTCAACCACAGGTTTCAGGACATGCTCGTCCTTCGTGAAATCCTCGGGAATTACCAGCACCTTGTAACTCATGGGTTTTCCTCGGATTCCAAAAATGTCGCCGCGTTTTCAAACCAGCCCGATCCATGTAAGTCGCCCGTCCGTGAACTTGTTGGAATCTGCCATAATGCGGGAATATCCGCGAAACTTCGGATTTTAGAAACTGCTCCGGCGCGGTAAACCAATGAAGCATCACGCAAACTATTATCTCCCAGGAAATTTAACAGCGCGGGCGAATGGGTGGTGCCCGCTACTTGGATGCTTCCGTTTCGCGTAGAGTTGCGCAATAAACTGATCAACAGGTGTGCCCGGTTCGGATGTATGCCGTTTTCGATTTCTTCAAAAAAATAAAAACGCGCCGGTTCTGTGCCCAGCAACGCCGCCGCAAAAGCGAGGAAGCGCAACGTCCCGTCGCTCGCACTTTCCGCCGAGATCTCCCGTCCGCCAGTTTCCACTATTTGCAGTTGGATTTTCCCCTCTAAACTAACTTCTGGAAACTGCATATCCACCACATCCAATGGTGTCAGTTCACGAGTCCATTCAATCAAAGCTTCCTTCAATTTCGCATCAGCACATATGGCTTGCAGGACCGACGACAGATTTTCTCCCTTGTCACCGAGGATAGTTTGCCCCGAGATGGATGGACGCCGCAGTGCCTGTGGGTCGAGATCCAAAAAACGCACCGAAGAAATAGTTTTCAAAAAAGCTTCGCAGCTTTTTTTGACTGAAGGCAGCTTGATGCCTTTGTGATCAGCTACTTGGGTAAGAATCGGCTGATCTCGACGAAAATCCAACTTTGGTCCAACAAAGCCCTTCTGACTTTCCTTGCGAAAACGTGCGTAAATCACGCGGGCATTTTGTTCGTCATTGAAATTTTCCCCTTCTGGATGTGTGGTAAAAATGTAACGCCCACGCCCGCTGACAACCAGACTCTCATCCGCAACCAAAGGTGGTCTGTTTTTGTCACCAACATCCACAGTAATTGTGTAAGTCGCTTCGCCACCACCATCGTCGTCCGAGAGCTTAGCCTTCACTTCGATGGTGAACTTGCTGTCCGCCGGGTTGCCATTACGCAGCACCGTTTCTTTTACTCCGCCACGGATACCTTTCCATTGCAGCACACCGCCCTCCACATATTTTTCCCCGATGATTTCAGCGATACTGTAGCCACGTGAGATTCCGTGGATGAAACGTAGCCCGTCCCGAATGTTGCTTTTGCCACTAGCGTTCGTGCCGATGATCAGGCTCAATCCGCCAAACTTAATGGTTCCGCGTTGCGCCGCGAAACTCTTGAAATTCCGCATGGTTAATTCTTGAATCATAATCACCCCGTCAATTTTAATTTGCTATATTCGTTGCTGCTGCGTTCTTTTCTCGACTCATCGGTTTACGCTTCATGACATGCCAAAGCGCACTATGGTGCTACGACGGTTGCGTCTCCAGCTTTTTCCGGTTGCAGTCGGCGAATTGAATTATTCCTCCTCATCCTTCACGCCTTGCATCCGCTTGAGCGGGCAGCCGGCGCGGAGCCAGGCGTTCACGAACGGATCGAGCGCGCCGTCCATCACGGCTTGCACGTCGCTGGATTGTTCGCCGGTGCGCAGGTCTTTCACCATGCGATACGGCTGGAAAACGTAGCTGCGAAT